>JAQWHO010000164.1 GCA_029249355.1 Thalassotalea sp. | reverse complement strand
GAGGATGATGATAATGATGATGATGTCGATGATGATGGTGATGATGATTACGATGATGGTGATGGTGCGGTCGCTGGTTATATGAGTTTATTTTCAGTTTTTTGGCTGTTTAAGTTAATTACGGGCAAAGAAGGAATGGGTCATGGCGACTTTAAACTCCTTGCAGTTTTTGGCGCTTGGATGGGTTGGCAACTATTACCTTTATTAATATTAATGGCCTCAGCTGTAGGCGCAATTATCGGTATCTCGTTAATGCTATTTAAAAATCATTCACGAGAACAAGCCATTCCTTTTGGCCCTTATTTAGCGATTGCTGGTTGGATTTGCCTATTGTGGGGTGAAGGCATTTGGCAATGGTATTTAGATTTGGTGTTGGCTTAAAATTAACAGATTTTAGGTTTCTAGGTTACTAAAATTAAGAGATTATGGCTAAATATATTGTAGGTTTAACAGGTGGTATAGGTAGCGGTAAAACAACCGTATCGAATATGTTTGCTGAATTAGGCGTTGAAGTTATTGACGCTGATATTGTTGCTCGACAAGTTGTTGCACCAAACAGTGAAGCATTAGTTAAAATCGTTGAACACTTTGGCCAAGATATACTTAATAAAAATGGTGAACTAAATAGAGGAACTTTAAGAAGTAAAATATTCTCAAATGAGAATGAAAAGCAGTGGTTGAATGCGCTATTACACCCTCTCATCCGTCAAAACATTTTAAATGAATTAGCACTCGCTTCTGGGGATTACTGTATTTTATCTGCACCTTTGTTACTTGAAAATAACTTACAAGCGCTCGTCAATCGTGTTTTAGTAGTTGATATTTCTGTCGCAACGCAACTTTCTCGTACGTGCCAACGAGACAGCAGTAACCAACAAGAAGTTAATGCGATAATTAACAGCCAAATCAGCAGAGAAAAACGATTAACTTTTGCAGACGATATTATTAATAATGAATCGAGTGATCTAAACGAGGTTATAACACAAGTGAATGCCTTAAATAAAAGCTACAAAACTTACGCAAATACCGCTAGCGTCAGTTAAAAGTAAGTTTAAAGTTAATGATAAATAGAGTAAAAGTAGGCCAAAAGTAAAAAAATTAGCCATTTGTAAACTCTCTAGGTAGTATAGAAATAATTATCAGTTAAATCATTAAGCTAAACCATTTCAAAATGTCGTCTGTATTGTATGAACATCCGCTCAATGAGCGTATTAGAAACTATTTAAAACTTGAGCAATTATTTACTCAAGCGAAAAACTGCCTGCAGTGCGATATAGAACTTAGTCATCAAATATTTTTCTCTTCATTTTTTGCAATTATAGATACGCTTGAGAGAAATGATATTCGTGGTGAATTAATTAAAGATCTTGAAAAATTAGAACAAAACCTAGTGATTTGGTCGCGCGCTCCTAACATTGACACCAGTATTTTAGAAGATAATTTAAAGCTTTCTGTCGCCTTACTTTGTCAGCTAAAAACGCCGACGCCTCAATGGTTACAATTAAAAGATGATAAGTTTTTATCAACACTAAAACAACGTTATGCCATGCAAGGCGGAAGTTGTAGTTTTGATCTTCCACAACTGACTTTATGGTTAAATAATTCCCAAGTTGAAATCGAAAAAGATATTCATCAATGGCTATCTTTACTTGAACAAGTATCTTCTGCGCTCGAACTTATTTTAAAATTCATCCGGCAACGTGCTAGTTTCGAAAGTGTTGACTGCCAAAGCGGTTTTTACCAAGACAATGGCGAAGGTATTTTATTGTTACGTATAAAAGTTACAGAGGGTGCTAACTACTATCCTACTGTGAGTGGCAATAAATTTCGTTACTCCATTAGGTTTATGTTGCCTTGCAATGAGACAGGGCGAAAATATTATGATCAACAAGTGCAATTTCAATTGGCGCGTTGTTAGCTCTAGTAACCTAGAAAAAATTTTCCTATAATCCTCTTTATTTTTCCAAAGAAAATCTCATGACTTTAAAAGTACCTTGTCCTACTTGCGATAAAAAAGTTGATTGGTTGCCAGAAAACGAATTTCGTCCTTTTTGCTGTAAACGTTGCCAACTGATTGATTTAGGTGACTGGGCTGATGAAAACCATAAAATATCTCAGCCTGTGCAAAGAGATGCGCAAATTAGTGAAGAAATGTTAGATGCGCTAGAAGATGAATTTTTGCAACATAATAAGTTTTTTGTAGAACCAGAATAGTTAAAATAAGACTAAATCTATCCTATGCTCTTAAGCATAAAGAGCTTTTAGTTTCTCAACTATTGCGATATTTGCCTCAGGAAAGTCAACACTGCTTAATTCGTTTAAGCTAAACCAATTTTGTTGCTGCCCTTCTTGAGCGGTTGGCTCTCCTTGAAAGTTATCCACTAAAAAAACATCAAGCTTAACTTCCTTATCGCCATAATCATGCGTTATTTCCAACAATGGCATACATGACAAGACATCAATGGCGATTTCTTCTTGTAGCTCTCTATGAAGCGCTTGAGCAACAGATTCACCAGCTTCAACCTTACCACCGGGAAATTCCCACTTACCGCCCTGGTGAACGTGATCAAGGCGTTTAGTAAGAAAAAACTCTCCGTTCGAGACGATAACACCAACAGCAACATGTACTTGTTTCATAATTTTTCTCTAAACAATATTTCTAAACAAAAATGCCAATCATATGATTGGCATTTTCAGAATTTATTTATTCAATTAAATATTCAACTTTAAGTTGTATGGTTTAATTTCGAGGAAGAAGCACAGAGTTGACGCTAGTCAATGAGTACTTCTAACAATGAAATTAAGTTTTACAACGACAAGATAAATTGTAATTAACTCAATTTACCGTGGCATTGTTTGTATTTTTTGCCTGATCCACACGGACAAGGTTCATTTCGTCCTACACGTGGTGTTTGCGGCTTTTCTGCAGTAGCATCGCCCGAAGACTCATGTGAAAACTCTTTCGGCACTTCTTCAGCTTTACGATGTTGCTCTTCAACCGCTTCAACGTCAGACTCAGCACGAATTTGTACTTTACTTAAAATTCCAACGACGTCATATTTTAAGTTATCTAATAATTCAGAAAAAAGTTCGAATGACTCACGCTTAAATTCTTGCTTAGGATTTTTTTGTGCATAACCACGTAAATGGATACCTTGACGTAAATGATCCATTGCAGCTAAATGTTCTTTCCAATGTGAATCTAAGCTTTGTAACATAACTGCTTTTTCAAATTGACGTAAAACGTCAGCGCCAACCATTTCTTCTTTCGCTGCATATTGCGCTTCAACGGTATCAACTATTTTTTCTCTTAGCGTTTCTTCATGTAACTTAGTATCTTCTTTTAGCCATTGTGCAATAGGCATTTCGATAGCTAAGTCACCTTTAACACGCTCTTCTAAGCCAGAAACATCCCACATTTCTTCTAACGACTGTTGTGGAATATATTGATCAATCATACCGTTAACAACATCGCCACGAATAGCAGAAATAACATCTTTAATGTCTGCTTCATCCATCAGTTCGTTACGTTGTTCATAAATAACTTTACGCTGATCATTAGAAACATCATCAAATTCTAATAATTGCTTACGAACATCAAAGTTACGACCTTCAACTTTACGTTGAGCATTTTCGATACTTTTAGTCACCCATGGATGTTCAATCGCCTCACCATGTTCCATGCCTAATTTACGCATCATGTTAGTAATTCGTTCTGAAGCAAAGATGCGCATTAAGCCATCTTCCATCGATAAGTAAAAACGTGTAGAACCGGCATCACCTTGACGACCTGAACGACCACGTAGCTGATTATCAATACGACGAGATTCATGACGTTCG
>JAQWHO010000163.1 GCA_029249355.1 Thalassotalea sp. | reverse complement strand
CGTGATCATGGTAATTAATGCCACTGTACTAGCCGTTAACTTTTGTAACACATAAAAATAGGCAATAAAACCAATTAATGAACCAAACACCCCCAAATAAATAATGGCAAGAATAGAGCGAAGCTGCCATTGCTGATAATTCAACGAACCATCAAAAACCAACCACACAATTAAAAATAATGGCGTACAAAACAAAAGTGCACCAATAGTTGTTGATAGCGGGTGAATGGATATTTGTATGCTTTTCACTAAAACACCACTTAAACTAAAAAATACTACCGCGAACAAAACCAGAATAATGCCAATATAGCCTTTTTCAGTAAGTAAAAAATTATCTAAAAAAACAACCGACAAACCGATTAATGCGATCACTAAAGCAATCTTTTTAGTCAGTGAAAACTTGGGTTCATTGATCATCTTTTGCGCCATCACGCCAGATAAAATAGGTGCTAAACCAAAGATAAGTGAAATTAACCCCGATGAAATATATTGAGCAGCATAGTAAGAAAGTAACATACCGCCAAATATCCCCACCGATGAAAAAATATATAGTTTAAGCGCATCACGATGCCAAGGCAGTTTAATGTTATAAGCTTTTAACAAAACAAGACCTATAACTAACGCAATCAACATACGCAACAAGACCGCTAAAGTAGGATGTACAGACTCACTACTCCAAACAATACCTAATGGCGTTGTCGACCAAATTAATACCACGGCTAAATAGGCTGTGGAAACATTCATGATACTTCTCCTTGTTCTCAATGCTAGCGCAATCGTTATTCCGTTTAATAAATATGCTTTAAACAGAGTTCAGGTTATGTCGCAATTGATACTGAAGTTTTAGCCTAAAAAACAAAAACCGCAGTATAGTCACTGCGGTTTTATAAAATGTTAAACGTATAAGTTACATTTTAGCCCACAGTTAATTCCCACCAGCGAATGACTATATTAGTCATACTCTTTTGGCGACAATTAACTGGAATGAGTGGCAATGTATTTTTCATTTAAAAATTTCTTGGTATTAATTTAATGCATTAAACTTACTTTTTGATAATGACTGGCAATATATTTTAAGTCAATCACTTTACGGTTCGATGAAACAAAGTCTTACTTAATTATTAAGCTTTTTTCAAATAAGAAGCAACTAACACAATACGTGTGCCATTAACTTTGCCTTCAATATGTTCAGGATTATCCGTTAAAGTAATACCACGCACCAATGTACCTTGTTTCGCAGTGAAATTAGCACCTTTAACTTTAAGATCTTTGATAAGCGTAACGTCATCACCGTCGTTTAATTCAGCACCATTGCTATCACGCGTAGGACCTTCGCGCTCAGCAGCTGCAATACCTTGCTCAGCCCAAGTTTTAACATCATCTTCCATGTAGATCATATCTAATGCATCTTGCGCCCAACTTTCCGCAGAAAGTTTGTGTAACATACGATAAGACATGACTTGCACTGCGGGTTCTTGACTCCACATACTATCGTTTAAACAACGCCAATGATTAACATCTAAATCATTATTACCGTCAATTTGGCTGAGACAATTACCACAAAGATATATACTTTGTTGTGCACTCAAATCACTCGTAGGTGGTACAGGGTAAACAGATAAATTATCCGATGAAGTACATAATTCGCAGCTGCTATTACTACGGTTTTTTAATGCTTGCTCAGTAGGCATAATAAAGCTCCTATAAAATTTTGCCGCCATTATGCCTGTAATAATGTTTTCCTGCGATAATTTTGTCAGACATAGGGTATTAGTCAATTCAAAATGTTATTCGAGTATTTTAAAATACCAAATAAAAAGGCCGCTTAATGCGACCTTAATAATTAATCCGAGTATAAAATACTACACATGTTCATTAACGAATTTGTCAGTTAACTTTTAATATCGCTAGAGTGCTCACTTGCTTTTTCGTTTAACTGTTCAGAAGTGGCAAGCCCTTCTTCACCCGCGAATTTATCAACCCATAATGCGATTGCACCATCACCCGTGACATTACACGCAGTACCAAAACTGTCTTGAGCTAAATAAAGGGCGATCATTAGCGCTAATGCTGCATCGGTAAAACCTAACATACTTGCTAATAAACCTAATGCTGACATCACTGCACCACCTGGTGCACCCGGCGCGGCAATCATTGTTACACCTAACATTAATATAAAGCCAATCATCGCTCCCATACTTGGCATAGCAACATCTGGTGACAATAACATAACAGCTGTTGCACATGTCACGATAGTGATTGTCGAACCGCTTAAATGAATAGAAGCACATAAAGGTACAGTAAAGTTTGCCACTCCATCACTCACATCATTTGATTTATTCGCTTTTAACGAAACAGGAATAGTTGCCGCACTCGACATTGTTCCTAATGCCGTGAAATATGCTGGCATCATATTTTTTAATAATTTAGCTGGAGACTTACCCGTTGCGGCACCTGTTGCGACATATAAAACAGTTATCCATACCCAATGCATAATTAATGCTAAAACCAGTACAACACCAAAAGTTTTCAATGTGCTAAAAACGGTACCATCAACCGTCATTTCTGCAAAAACACCCGCAATATAAAACGGTAATGCTGGAATAATCACTTTGCTTAATAGCATTTCGATAATATCTTTCGCTT
Source organism: Thalassotalea sp. (assembly GCA_029249355.1). GTDB lineage: Bacteria > Pseudomonadota > Gammaproteobacteria > Enterobacterales > Alteromonadaceae > Thalassotalea_H. The sequence goes on along the minus strand of JAQWHO010000163.1, from coordinate 1,293 downwards.
CATTTAATATAGTGCGCAATGAATTGGCATTTGTTGTACTGATGCCAATACCAAAAATAAAGGCAATCGCTAACGCTGTCATCACATCAAATAATGGTGTGATAGTAATATCAATAAAACCTTTAAGCTTTTCACCTTCAACCGCTTCCACAAGGTTACCTGCCGTTAACCCCGGCAATACATTACTTGCGATAATAAAAGCAAGCAAACCAGCAACAATAGTAGAGCCATACGCTAAACCAACCGTTTTACCTAATAATGAACCAGACCCTTGCGGTAATGATGCAATACCACTGGCGATATAAAATAAAATGATTAGTGGGATAGTAAATTTAATTAACTGCCCAATAAGATTTTGAATAGTAAAAGTAAATTGAACGAGGACATCTGGGGCATATAAGCCGATTAACATACCGGCAACAATGCCAGCAATTAACTTTAAAACTAAATTCATAAAATCTCCGATTATTATAATAATTGTACGGTTATAGAGTGTCATCACTCTGATAGTTTTATTCTAACCTGACTCTTTAAGCCAGTGAACAATAATTTTCTTAGGGTATGCATCTGCCATAAATGGCTGACAAACAAAATGACCAATGACTGCCGCTAATTCATTGTTGATAAATAACAACGGTAAGCGTTTTCGTTGCCATGGCGGAATAGCTAATTCTTGTAATACTTTTTTTAATGGACGATTCTGATGACGATAATCAGGCAAGCACTTAGGATTATTATGTGTAAAAGCTAAAGTAATTGATTGAATATTATCTGGCAATGATAATCTTTGTACTGCTTCTTCATCGTTACCACTGATATATTCTTGATCAAAAGATAAATGACCTAAGCGGTCAGGTAACTCAATAGCTTGATCGTTACCTTCTAAATTAATATCGTATTGCCATTCTATTACTGATTGAAATTCACTCGTTAAATAAAGTTTATCTTGAAAACGTCTTAACCAAACATCTCCAAGTTTAACTTCAGGGGTTTTATCTTGTTCGGCTGATGAGAGTTGCTGATGAAGTTGCTGTAACTGCTGTTTGCTTGGCATCAAGCTTTTATGTTGATGGATGAAAAATCGAATCGCCTGATTAAAACGAGCTTTTGATAACAACATTAACGCTGGAACAACTAGTGTAGTTTTATCTATTAAACAAAGTGTTAAGTCTTGCTCGGCAACTTCATCCAAAATTTGTTGTGCCTCTTGGCAATGCAGCGTACTGCGCACAACAGATTGATTAAAGCTCGGCCAACGTTCCTTTAAGTGCGGTAGAATTTCTTTGCGTAAAA
>JAQWHO010000162.1 GCA_029249355.1 Thalassotalea sp. | reverse complement strand
CATGAATTAGGTGCTAATAATAAAGTAGCATTATTGTTTCATTGGAACGTTTTACAACGACAAGTACGCATTGAAGGTACTGTCGAAAAAACGTCTCAACAGCAATCAGCAGATTATTTTCATAGTCGTGATCGAGGCAGCCAAATTGGCGCTTGGGCTTCAAAACAAAGTCATAAACTGCAACACGAAAACGAACTCAAAGAACGGGTTAAAAAATATCAGAAAAAATTTGGGGATGGCGAAATTCCACTGCCAGAATTTTGGGGAGGATTGAGAGTAAAACCTCATTACATGGAATTTTGGCAAGGTAGAGCAAGTCGTTTACATGATCGAATATGCTTTGAACAAAAACAAGAAGAATGGCAATTATTTAAACGCCACCCATAAATTTATCCAAGCCGTTAATAACATATGTATAAAATTAATAACTAAGATAAATTTAAACTTTATAACCTGAAGTGGTATTGTATAAAAAAACAACAGGAATTATTTTTTGAAACTTTTTGTCATTTCTTATCTTTTATTGTCTTTTATCACATCATTTAAAACAAGTGCTCAGCAAGTAAGTGTTGGACTTGAGCCCTTCCCTCCCTTTATTAATGAAGATGGCACTGGTTTTGCGATCGATATGTTTAAAGCAATAAGCGAACAATCAGATTTAACATTTAACATTAACCTGATGACATGGGCTAGAGCAAAAAGAGAACTAAAAGCTCAGCGTATAGAGCTTATTGGTATCAGTCCTAAAGGAAATGAAACTGATGAATATTACCAATATGCTAAAGAGCTTGATTGGTTATTTATTGCTACTGTCGATCTTTTCTCAAAAAGTAAAAACAATTTTGATATAGAAAAATTACCAACAAAAAGTATCGGAACGCTCATCGGCAACGCGGATTTTTTTGCTGAACTATCACAGATCCCTAGAGATAAATTTATTGAGGTCAGTAATTTAAATCAACTCGTTAAATTAATGAATAAAGGCCGAATTAAGACAGTTATTTTCGAAAGAATATCGATGATGTCAACCATCAATAAGCTTCAATTACCTAATATTCATTATAAGAAGTTAATGATGATACCGGCAACTTTTGCCGTTAAAAACACTAAAGACGGCCATCACTTACAACAAAAACTTGATAGCTTAATGAGTCATAAAAACATCATTAAATATCAAGAAAGGTTAACAAGTTATAACGAATTAGAAAATACTGGCGTAGTCAATATTGCCCAATAGAAAACGCCCATATTACAATAATATGGGCGTTTCATTTTATACTGTATCGATTTAAAAGCACGCCATGAAATATTAAAGGTTTTTCATTAACCGACTAGTGCTAATAAAATACCTGCAGCGACTGCTGAGCCTAATACACCCGCAACATTTGGTCCCATTGCATGCATTAATAAGAAGTTATGAGGATTAGATTCCAACCCTACTTTATTCGCTACCCTAGCCGCCATTGGTACCGCTGAAACCCCCGCAGCACCGATAAGAGGGTTAACTTTCTCTTTACTAATCTTATTCATCAATTTAGCCATTAGCACACCTGAAGCTGTACCAATAGAGAACGCAACCGCACCTAAGGCTAAAATCCCTAAGGTTTCAACATTTAAGAATGCTTCAGCACTTAATTTTGACCCAACACCTAAGCCTAAAAAGATTGTGACGATATTAATTAATTCATTTTGAGCGGTAGAACTTAAGCGGTCTACAACGCCACATTCTTTCATCAAATTACCTAAACAGAACATGCCAACAAGTGGTGTTGCAGCAGGTAAAAAGAAGATAGTCATTAACAACACCCCTAACGGGAATATCACTTTTTCAATTTTAGTGACAGGACGTAACTGTGCCATCTCAATTTTACGTTCATCTTCAGTTGTTAACGCACGCATAATGGGTGGTTGAATAATCGGCACTAATGCCATGTAAGAGTATGCTGCAACAGCTATCGCACCCAATAATTCAGGAGCGAGCTTAGACGCTAAAAATATCGCTGTAGGCCCATCAGCCCCGCCAATAATGGCAATTGCTGAAGCATCTTTTAGGCTAAATTCAAAACCTGGAATGGCATTCAAGGCAATTGCGCCAAACAGTGTTGCAAAAATACCAAACTGCGCTGCAGCGCCTAAAAGCAATGTTTTAGGGTTAGCTATTAAAGCACCAAAATCAGTCATTGCGCCTACCCCCATAAAGATCAGTAATGGGAATATTCCAGTGTCAATGCCCGCATAATAAATATAATGCAGCAAGCCACCCACTTCTGAAAAACCGGCGACTGGAATGTTGGTTAAGATCGCTCCGAATCCCATAGGTAATAGCAATAATGGTTCAAAATTCTTTGCGATGGCTAAGAACAATAACCCACAACCGACTAGCATCATGATCACTTGGCCTAATTCAAAATTAGCTAAGCCAGTAGACATCCATAATATATGTAATGACTCCATCAGTTCACCCTATGCCAAACTTAACAATATTTCGCCAACGGTAACAGAGTCACCTTCTCTGACGTGTACAGAAACAATCTCACCACCACTCACAGCGCGTATTTCTGTTTCCATTTTCATGGCTTCCATCACAATAACAACATCACCTGCTTCAACTTGATCGCCTTCGTTTACTAAGACTTTAAATATATTACCCGCTAAAGGCGCATTTAAGGTTTCATCGGCACTTACAGAGGCTGATTGTTT
>JAQWHO010000161.1 GCA_029249355.1 Thalassotalea sp. | reverse complement strand
AGCAAAAACCATTGCTGATTTAGAGCGAATTGGTGATGAGGCACAAAAAATCGCGCAAGTTGCTCTAGAAAGCTTAACGAAAGATCATAAAGAATTATTACTTAATTTAGATAATTTAGGTCGTCGAGTATTGGAGTATCTTCAATTAACTTTGGATGCTTTTACTCGCATGGATGTTGATGCGGCCATTAAAGCGCATAAAACGGATGACAAAATTGATCGTGAATATGAAGCATTAATGCGTCAATTGATGACATATATGATGGAAGATCCTCGTTCAATTCCGCAAATCATGAGCGTTATTTGGTCGGCTCGTGCCTTAGAGAGAATTGGTGATCGTTGCCAAAACATTTGTGAATACATCATTTATTTTGTTAAGGGTAGGGTGGTTCGTCATTCATCGCCTGAGTAACTCTGTGCTTTAAACTATGAAGCTTGTCGTACTTTTATAAGTAAAAATCATAGTTGAGCAATGATGTTCTTTGTGGTTTCATTAGAGAGTTTTAGATAAATAGACTATGTTTTATACACCTTCAAACATAGTCTTTTTTTATATGCGCGATAAAGTGTACATTCATCATTAAAGTCTTTTGTTAATAATGATAAATGGGTTATTATCCGCGCGAATAATAACAAAGAGCGATACTGCTCCCGGAAAACTATTATGGCTAGAAATTCAATTCTTGGTGTATTCGCAAAATCACCACTTAAACCATTAGAAAAACATATTCGAATGGTGTCTAAATGTTCTAAACAACTTGTTCCTTTTTTTGAAGCAGTAACCGAAGAAAATTGGTCTGCTGCAGGAAAAATAAGAACAAAAATATCTAAGTATGAGCGTGATGCTGACGACCTTAAACGACAACTGCGTTTAGAGTTACCTGGCGGGTTATTTATGCCTGTTGATCGTGCTGATTTACTAGAGTTACTTTCACAGCAAGATAAAATTGCTAACAAAGCAAAAGACATTGCAGGGCGTATTTTAGGACGTAAGTTAATTCTTCCTGAAGTGCTTCATGAAGAGTTTAAGGAATATGTAAAACGTTGTATTGATGCGATTGAGAAAGCAGCTGAAGCAATTAATGAGTTAGACGACTTACTTGAAACGGGCTTTAGAGGTCGTGAAGTTGAGTATGTTGAGAACATGATCAAACAGTTAGATAGCATCGAAGATGATACAGATGCCTTACAGATCACTATCCGTAAAAACTTATTGGCAATTGAAGACGATTTAAAGCCAGTTGACGTAATGTTTTTATACCAAATTATCGATTGGGTAGGAGACCTAGCAGATTTAGCCGAAAGAGTCGGTGCTCGATTAGAAATTTTATTGGCTAGAAAATAAGGGTCAGTCATGGATATTTTATTACAACATGGTTCAACATTAGTCATGCTCGCCGCCTTTGTAGGTTTTTTTATGGCGTGGGGTATTGGTGCAAATGATGTAGCTAATGCTATGGGAACCTCTGTGGGCTCAAAAGCATTAACCATAAAACAAGCCATTATTATTGCGATGGTATTTGAATTTGCTGGTGCTTACTTAGCGGGTGGTGAAGTAACTTCTACTATCCGTAAAGGTATTATTGATCCGGCTTTATTTGTGGATATTCCCGAGTTACTGGTTTTTGGGATGATATCAGCGCTATTAGCTGCTGCAACATGGTTATTGATTGCTTCAATTCTAGGTTGGCCGGTGTCTACCACTCACTCTATCGTTGGTGCAATCATCGGTTTTGCTGCAATAGGCATAAGCCCAGATACAGTTGCATGGGGTAAAGTAGGAGGCATTGTCGGTAGTTGGATAATCACACCTCTTATCTCAGGTGTTATAGCTTTTATTATTTTTAATAGTGCGCAAAAACTTATTTTTGATACTGACAAACCTTTAGATCAAGCTAAGCGCTATGTCCCTATTTATATGTTTTTAGCGGGCTTCGTATTGTCGCTAGTAACCATCAAAAAAGGCTTAAAACATATAGGTTTAGATAATGTAAATTTAGGCTTTTATAATTTTGAAATTAAAGGGGCTGGTGGCTATTACTTAGCAGTGCTTGTTGCTGTTATTGTTGCTTTAATTGGTAAGTATTTTATTACAAAATTAAAATTTGATGAAAAAGCTGATAAAAAAACGCAATACGGCAATGTAGAAAAAGTATTTGCTATATTAATGATCGTTACTGCTTGTTGTATGGCATTTGCACATGGTTCTAATGATGTTGCAAACGCAATAGGCCCATTAGCTGCGGTGGTAAGTATTGTTGATAATGGTGGTGAAATAGCGAAGAAAGCGTCATTAGTTTGGTGGATTTTACCACTAGGTGGTTTAGGTATTGTTGCTGGTTTAGCGTTATTTGGTCATCGAGTTATTGCTACCATAGGTAACGGTATTACCCATTTAACACCTAGTCGCGGTTTTGCCGCAGAACTTGCCGCAGCATGTACAGTGGTTATTTCATCTGGTGCAGGTTTACCTATTTCAACCACACAAACATTAGTGGGTGCTGTATTAGGTGTCGGTATGGCACGCGGTATTGCCGCAATTAACTTAGGTGTAGTGAGAAATATAGTTATTTCTTGGGTTATTACACTGCCAGTAGGTGCTGGGCTTTCAATCGTATTCTTCTGGATAATGAAAGCGATATTTAGCTAACGCTTCATTCATTATTTAGTGTTTAAAAAAACCAGCTTAGTTGCTGGTTTTTTGTTTTTACAATGGTGGTATTATTTTCCTAGTTTTTTAAGTACTTTTTTCATGTGATCTTGAAAGCTCTTATCAAATTTTGATTTACCGCAATTAAAGCCTTCAACCGATTTTACCCCCTCCATTCCGACTACTGATAAATCTCTTTCGATAGAGCATTTACCGTCATCACCTTTGGTTATGTTTATATCCGAGCTTATTTGTTTGCTTGTTTTCTTTTTTATTTCTTCTGGAGTAAATTGTTTTGTTGAATGAGGCACTAATTCAGGTTTTCCATCCATTATTGAAGCTGTTTTTCGACGGCTAAATTGATAGCTTTCCTGGTCAATTATTTTATTATTTAAATTGTTTTGAAGGTTTTTTAGCTGTCCGTAGGCAGAAAAGTTTCGTGGTGGTTGAACTGTTTGCAAAGGTGGGACTGTATTTTCTATTTTATCTGGACTCTCCAGCTCTACCTCATTCGACTTAGGAGCTAATTGTTCAATGTCAGCGCTTTCTATTACCTGTTTTTTAATAGCATCAGGCATAGAAGCTTCTGGTGGATTCGCTTCATTGTCAGTGTTTTCAGCTTTATTTATAACGGGTACTTCAGCCGTTTTAATTTCTTGTTTAGGAGGCGTGTAAATAAAGCTTTTAATAGCTTGTGGTTTAATATCATTAATCTTTGGCGGGACTATAACTGTTTGGCTAATTAAGTAAAAAATACAAGCGTGAACAACGAGAGAAAATAATATTGCTTTGTAACGTCCTTTTAGCACGAATATTTTTCCAATTGTTTGCGTAATAACTGTTTGATGATTGATAGACCATGGAAAGTATTATTTGTTCAGTTGAATTACTTATTTACGGTGAGCGCTTGAATTTCATCTGAATCAAGTAGCTGCTTTTGCATTTGTGAAAATTGAGCAATATCTTTTACAAACGGCGACTTTTTAGATAAAGCAATATATGAGTCTACGGATTTATTATATAAATAATTAGCGAGTTTAATTTTTTGCTGATAATCAACATGATCAATCCAAGGCTTTACGGATTCTTCACGCTCTAAAAAAGTGTCGATGCGATCTTTTAATAGCATTTGAATGAGTTGATTATGATTAACAACTTCGACTTTATTGAGTGAAGTATCATGGTCGAATTTGTCAAAATAGGTTGCTGCCCTTAAAGTCCCTATGCGTAAACTGGATAAATCGCAATAGTTTGAGATATCGAGTTCGCTGTCTTGACGAATATAAAACTGGAGAGGAAAGTTTTGTGTGCTAAATGGGCCATCTAAATAAGCTAAAAATTGACTTCTCTCTTCCGTTTTTCTTATACCAATAATGGCATCTGCTTGGCCATTTTCTAAAAGCGATAAACATCGTGCAAAAGGGCATTGGATAAAGGTAACACGTTTGTCCAGTTTCTTTGCAAGTAGGGTAATAATGTTGATATGAATGCCGGTATACTTATTATCGACAAGATAGGAATAGGGCGGTTCATTATAAGTAGCCACATAGAGCATATCGCTTTGTTCTGCATAAGCTGAATATGCCATCAAGTAACTGAATAAAATAATGATAATACTTTTTATCAAAACTAACGCCTTTGCTGATTTACATCCATATTATAATTTAAATTCAATGAACTAGCCAAACTCTGTTGATTTAAGTCTCTTGTCTTGTCGTTTTCTTCTATAATTATAGCTGAACAATAACTTTATAAAATTGACGTGTCATTTATTTTCCGTTGAGGTGTTTATGGAATACGAATTTATTCATGATGTAGTAACTGGCGGTGCCAAAGCAAAATTTTCTTTAGAGCACCAAATTATAGGGCCATGGCTAGAAATTGAATTAGGACAAAGTACTGAAAAGCTTGCAGAGATACTGACCGCTATTGATCACATTGAATCGGGTAAATGGCAAGAGAAATTGATCACAGGTCATGAGTATTCATTAGTTGTTAGCCATGATGATGTTCATATTCAAGCTAATGCGTTACTTAACGGTGAGGCGATATTACCAGAAGAATTTAGCGAAGATGGAATGAATTTTGATGGTCAAGATAGTTCATCTTGTGGCGTAGATGACTTTCGAGCGCTGCTACTCTCTTGGGCAAAATTCACTAAAATTCCCTAAAACTTAAGTCGTTTATATAAGTCGTTTATAGTTTTTAAACTAATTTTTTCAAATAGTTATTGAATTATATTTCACTCGTATAATAATAGACTAGATCCTTTCATATGAGATACCAACATGTTTAATAAAAAGTCTGCTACTTCTTCCGAGCGTCGTATGGTGCCTTTACGTTATGTGTTAACGCCATTCGCTATTATTTTCGCTGCGATAATTTTATTAATTATTGTCAGTGCTCTTGCGCCCAAACCAGAAAAAAAACCAATTGTGCACAAAGCTCCTTTGGTTGAAGTAGAAAATCTTAAAAAAGAAAGCATTACCTTTGTTATTCCGTCTCAAGGGAATATTTTACCGCGCACTGAAACTAATTTAATTGCCGAAGTTTCCGGTAAAGTCGTGAGTGTTTCAGATAAATTTAAAGTAGGTGGATACTTTCTCAAAGGTGAACAACTACTGACGTTAGACGATGTCGATTATCAAATTGCATTAATTCAAGCGAAAGCGAATTTAGCCAATGCCAAAGCTAATCTTGTTGAACAAAAAGCAAGGGCGGAGCAGGCAGAAGCTGAATGGTTATTAAGTGGTGAATCATTAGAAAATGCACCAGTTTTAGCTTTACGTATTCCAAATTTACAAAAAGCAGAAGCTGACTTACAAGCAGCAGAAGCTAATCTTAAATCAGCAGAGATAAAGTTAGCGCGTACAAAAATTACAGCTCCGTATGATGCTATGTTGCAAGAAAAACATGTTGATATTGGTCAGTTTGTGACAATGGGCGCCTCCATAGCGAAAACATTTGCGATAGATTATGCCGAAGCAAGATTACCGATAAAGCAGCGTGATGTATCATTTTTGGAGTTACCAAAAATTAATCAAGAAAAAACGAAAACTGCACTTGTTGATATTCAATCGGATATGGATGGAAAAATAACGCATTGGCCAGCAAAAATCACTCGTTACGAAGGCGTAGTCGATAGTAAATCTAGAGTGCATTATATTATTGCCCAAATTGACGATCCTTATGCTGTTCTTAGTAACAACACTCAGCAAGAAATAAGAATGGGCGCTTTTATTCATGCTGATATACAAGGTAAAACTGTTGATGGTGTTTTAGCTATTCCTCGCGCTGCACTTCATGGCGCTGACACCATTTATACCCTAGATGTAACCAATAAACTTCATATTCAAAAGATTGATTTACTGAGAACTGATGCAAGCTTTGTTTATAGTTTAGACGACTTACCATTTGGTCATAGGTTAATTACAACTATGTTAGAAACGCCTGTTGAAGGGATGTCTTTAAGGGTTGCTGGTGAGCAAGAAAATAATAAAAATGAAAACTTAGAAGAAACAATACCGAAAGAAAATACTGAAGTGATAGGTGAAAGCTAATGAGCCAATCATCCGAAAAACTTACAGGTATCATTGCTTGGTTTACTCGAAATAGTGTCGCGGCAAACTTGCTGATGATTTTTATTATCTTGGCGGGTTTCTCTTCTTATCAAAACATCAATAAAAAAATGTTTCCTGAATTTAATCCTAATAGTATTCAGGTGATGGTGCCTCATTTAGGTGCCGCACCTGAAGAAGTTGAACAAGCGGTGATTTTAAAAATTGAAGAATCCCTTGAAGATATTGAAGGAATAAAACGTATTACCGCCGTTGCCAATGAAGGTATGGGCGTAGTCACCATTGAATTGCAATCAGGGTACTCAATGGCTGAAAAGCTTGACGAAGTACAAATGCAAGTTGATTCAATCACTACTTTTCCATTACAAACAGAAAAACCTATCATCACCAAACAAGAGTTCAAAGGGCAAGTGATGTGGTTGTCGATTAGTGGCCCAATGGAAAGGC
>JAQWHO010000160.1 GCA_029249355.1 Thalassotalea sp. | reverse complement strand
CGAAGTTACTTTCGTAATAAGATTGTGAGGCTATTAATTGAATCAATTTAATAGCCTCATATTTTAAAACACCAGTCGTTTAAAGCCCTAGTACTTTCTTGCCTTGTTCAAAAACGATATCAACAGGAACGTTACCCGCTTCAAGTTTCGCTAAATCTTGCGCTAGCACTTCACCAATAATTCCACTGTCGTTTACTAACTTGTGAACACCTTCATAATCGCCATTGCCTTGAATGGTTAAAATCAAAGATGAAAGGGAGTCTACAGCTTTAGCCATATTCTCCATATTTACAGCATATAATCCTTGTTCATTTCGTGTAAAAGCATTTTTGTCAGCAAAATAATTAAACCTTACCATGTTGGCTTTACCATGAGCTGAACTCGCCCCAAAGCGTACTGAGCGGAATATACCCGCTAGAAATGTTGTGTAGTAATCGGCTAGTTCGCCTTCTGTAATTGATTTCTTCTCAAGGAGTTGGCTGATCATATATAAACCCAAAATATCAGCTTTACCTTCTTCTAATGCCGATGCATGCTCTTTTAGCGCTTGTCTAACTGTGCCTTTATCATTGATGGTGTTTTTAATACCTAATCCATGAGCAACCTCATGAAACATGGTGTTGGCGAAAAATGCATTAAAGGTAACGTTTTTACGTTGTTCAGGCACAATTAAAGTTTGAGCTATCGGTTGCATTATCGCGTCATATTTCGCGCGCATAGCATTTTTCAACTGTAAACGTCTCGTGCCTTTTTCTAACTGTACTTGTTCGTCGTTTGGTAGGTTTATCGCGATAGTTTTACCGCCAGAATTTGCATGGCCTGACACGTAAATAACGTCATATGCATTTAAATCTGCATCAGAGCCGGGTATTTCTTTTTTGTATTTTTTATTTACAGGTAAGCCTTTTTGCAGTTCAGGAAGGTAAGCAGCATATTTAGCCAGTTTTTCACTCCAAGCCATATCCTTCACTAACACGTAAGATTCAAATGCTGCTCGGTAGCCATAAAGTTGGTCTTCATAGGTTTAAATGGGGCCAATAACTATATCAATTGGATTGTTTTTCATATCCATCCAAGCAAAGTCAGAGGCTTGATAATCATCGGTTCTTAAGGCTTGTGCTCGCATTGTTAGGTACTGTGCGAATTCTTTATCTTGGGCGAATGTCGAAGCCTTTTCCAAAATCACGGCAATACGATTTAGCGCATCGCTATATAGCTCAGAATAAGCGATAGAAGTTAATTTACCGTTTTCATCTCTTTTAATCACTGAGTACAATCCTGTTTTATCCTCAACATTGGATTGCTCAAACTCTTCTTTGGTCATATCACTTGGGTAAAATTGCGCGCCTAATGATTTTTCGGGTACGCCCGCAATAAAAGCTTTATCGCCATTTAATCGATCCCATGGACCATAATTGATTTCAGTGAAACTTTTAACTTTTTCATCTTTAATTGTTGAAAGAAAATGCTTTTTGTTATCACCAAATGCTTGCTGCCAATACAAATCGTCAATAATGTCAGACGCTTCTATCAATAGAGATAGCATTTGTTTTTGATTTGACGATAAATGTGAAATATCACTGGAAAGCGTGACTGTTTTATAGATATTAAGTTTGTTTTGGTATTCAGGGATAAGTTTAACAGTTTGCTCACTGTTAGATGAAGATTGCTCAAAGCAACCCGACAATGATGAAGTTGCGATGGCAACAATTGCTGCAATTTTAGAAAATTTCATGTGCTAACCTTTAGTGTAATTATTGGTTAGAGACTAAAAAATTATATAAACAATGGCAACTGTTATAAGTGAATTGTTGAAGTTTTATCAGTGAATAATGAATTTTGAAGAAAAAAAACCGGCTAAAGCCGGTTTTTTACTATTTTAATTCAGAAAATTAAAGTGCTTTGATAGCTGCGTTTAAACGACTTTTGCTACGTGCTGCTTTATTTTTGTGAATAAGACCTTTACTTGAGTAACGGTCAAGAATTGGTGTAGCTGCAACAAATTCTGCTGTAGCAGCTTCTTTGTCACCGGCTTCAATTGCAGCGTTAACTTTTTTTAATAAAGTACGCATCATTGAGCGACGACTTGCATTATGTTGACGGCGCTTTTCTGATTGTGTTGCGCGCTTCTTAGCTTGCTTTGAATTAGCCAAGGTGAACTCCTAAAATGATTGAATATAGCCTAAATTTAAGGCGACGAAATATGCCTTTTTTTCAGCGTATTGTCAAACCTTTTCGATGTTTTATTTTAACTTGTTACGGGGTTTTATCGCAAGTCTTTACTGAGTTTTTTATATAAAGAACAAAATTCCAATTGTGAAATAGAATAATGACTTGTTTATCAAAGTAAAAACAACGCATAATTCAAACATAAATATATGATCGTCAAATGGGTTTGCCTTGAGTAAAAAGTTAGTAAAGTCTGGCTTGATTGTAAGTGCGATGACTTTAATATCGAGAGTATTAGGGTTAGTTAGAGATGTAGTCATTGCTAACATTATGGGGGCAGGAGCCTCCGCTGATGCATTTTTCTTTGCTAATAAAATCCCAAATTTTCTCCGCCGTCTTTTTGCTGAAGGGGCTTTTGCTCAATCTTTTGTTCCAGTATTAAGTGAATATCATCAAAAAGATATTGATAACCAAACTCAAGAAACTCGGCAGCTCATTGCTCAAGTTTCAGGTACGTTAGGTGTCATCATTACCTTAGTGACTTTATTTGGCATGATAGCTTCGCCGATGATTGTTATGGTATTTGGTCCTGGTTTTTATATGGAGTCATTGGAACAAGAAGGCAGTGAAAAATTTGATTTAGCCGCTAGTTTATTAAAAATCACCTTTCCTTATTTATGGTTTATCAGCTTTACCGCTCTTTCTGGAGCCATTTTAAATACTTATGGACGCTTTGCTGTTTCCTCATTTACACCTGTTTTACTTAATATTTGTATCATTTCGATGGCTATATGGGGAAGAGATTGGTTTTCGAGCCCTGAATATGCGCTTGCATGGGGCGTTTTTCTCGGTGGTTTTGTCCAGTTTATATTTCAGTTGCCGTTTTTATATCGCGCCGGTGCATTAGTTAAGCCTAAGTGGGGATGGCGTACTAAAGGTGTTACAAAAATTAGAAAACTCATGGCTCCAGCGTTATTTGGTGTATCGGTCACTCAAATTAATTTATTGCTTGATACGCAGATTGCAACCTTGTTAATAACTGGCTCAGTGAGTTGGCTTTATTATGCTGATAGGTTATTAGAGTTTCCTTTAGGTTTATTTGGTATTGGTATTGCCACCGTTATTTTGCCGAGTTTAGCGAAACTACATACCAAAAAAAGTCATGATGAATTTTCTCTTACCATCGATTGGGGCATTAAAATCATTAATTTATTTGGCTGGCCTGCATTAGTTGGTTTGATGGTTTTAGCTCAACCTATTATCATGATACTCTTCATGAGAGGAGAGTTTACGCAATTTCATGTTGTTCAAGTATCTTTTGCGTTATTTGCTTATTTATCTGGATTAGTGAGTTTTATGTTTATTAAAGTACTCGCGCCTGGCTATTATGCAAGACAAGACACCAAAACGCCGGTTAAAATTGGCATCAAAGCTATGGTTTCAAATATGGCTTTTAATATTATGTTGGCGCCATTTTTTGGTTATGTTGGATTAGCGTTGGCGACTACTTTATCTGCGAGTTTAAATGCCTACTGGTTATATCAAGGCTTAAAAGCTCAAAATGTTTACCAGTTATCTCGCTCAGCAAAACAACTTATCGCTAAAGTTGTTATTTCAGCAATTGTAATGGCTTTTGTGGTTTTTTACTTATCCCCACCTTTTGATATTTGGCTTAAATTCACCTTTTGGGAGCAAGTTTTTCAGTTATTAATTTGCATCATTTCGGGCGTTATTTGCTACTTTATTTCAGTGGTTTTATTGGGTGTTAGATTCAGTGATTTTAAAGTAAAAGCTAGCGAGTAAAAAAATTACTAACAAATTACGCTCAAGTGCTGATTCTTCCTGATGACTACGCTATAATTCGTCGATTTTTTATATAAAGTTGATTTTCTCTTTTTGAAAATAACGAATAAGGTTTGAAGGGTTTGTTGGTTTAATGCAGTTAATTCGTGGTATCCACAATATAAAATCAATCGATAAGTCGGGTGATAATAAAGGTTGTGTGCTAACCATTGGCAATTTTGATGGTGTTCATTTAGGCCACCAACAAGTTATCAAAGCTTTAGTTGAAAAAGCGAAGCGTTTAAATTGCATTTCAACAGTATTGGTTTTTGAACCTCAACCGCAAGAATTGTTTTCGCCTGAATCAGCGCCTGCACGTTTAACTCGATTAAGAGATAAATATGTTTTGCTTGAACGATTAGGAGTAGAGCGCTTAATTTGCGTTAACTTTAATCGCAAGTTTGCAGAATTAACGGCAAAAAACTTTGTAGAACAATTATTGGTTGAGCGGTTAAACGTTAAGTTTCTAATTATTGGTGATGATTTTCATTTTGGCAAAAATCGCCAAGGCAATTTCGAAACGTTAAGCCATGCAAGTAAAACCTTTGGTTTTGGGCTTTCAGATACAGCAAGCTATAAAGTTTTAGCCTGTAGAATTAGCAGTACCGAAATACGTAAAGCGTTAGAAAATAATAAATTAGATGAAGCTGAACATATGTTAGGTCGACCATATTCAATCATTGGTCGAGTATTTCATGGCGATAAAAGAGGTCGGGAATTAGGTTTTCCTACCGCCAATGTGTTGCTTAAAAGGCGTGTGTCACCCGTGTCGGGTGTCTATGTTGTAAAAGTGAATACATTTGATGGTGCTTTTTTTGGCGTCGCAAATATAGGTTCAAGACCTACAGTTTCAGGTATAAGACAACAATTAGAAGTTCATATCTTCAATTTTAAAAAAGATATTTATGGACAATCAATTGAAGTAGTTTTATTGAAAAAACTACGTGAAGAACAACGTTTTAGTTCACTCGAGGAATTAAAACAACAAATTAGTAAAGATAGTGAGCAGGCTTTGCAATATACGCAAGCTATGAGTTTAGATTGATAAGTAACAATCGTTGGTTCAAACCAGCTAGATTAAATAACGGACAGTAATTTAAATGAGTGATTATAAACATACGTTGAATTTGCCAGATACTAAATTTCCAATGAAAGGGAATATGGCAAATCGTGAACCGCAAATGTTAAAAGATTGGAGCGAAAGAGAGCTTTACAGTAAAATTCGTGCAGCTAAAAAAGGAAAAAAATCTTTTATTTTGCATGATGGCCCTCCATATGCAAACGGTAATATTCATTTAGGTCACTCAGTAAATAAAATTTTAAAAGACGTTATTGTTAAATCAAAAACGTTATCTGACTTTGATTCGCCGTATGTTCCTGGTTGGGATTGTCATGGCTTACCTATTGAATTGATGGTTGAGAAAAAAGTAGGCAAGCCAGGCCATAAAGTTACCGCTGCGCAATTCCGTCAAAAATGTCGTGAATATGCCGCGAAGCAAGTTGATGGTCAACGTGAAGATTTTAAACGTTTGGGGGTTTTCGGTGATTGGGAAAACCCATATCTAACGATGAATTTTGATACTGAAGCGAACATTATCCGCGCATTAGGGAAAATTGCTGAAAATGGTCATTTACAACAAGGTTTCAAACCGGTTCATTGGTGTACAGATTGCGGAAGTGCTTTAGCTGAAGCTGAAGTTGAATATAAAGATAAAATGTCACCTGCCATTGATGTTAAGTTCAATGTTGTTGATGAAGCCCTAGCTGATAAATTTTCACATCCAGAAGGACACGCCGGAGAAGGTCAAATTGGCATTGTTATTTGGACTACGACACCATGGACATTGCCAGCTAACCGTGCAGTATCTGTTCATCCAGAAGTAGAATATTCACTAGTTCAATACGAAACGGAACAAGGTAAGGCACGTTTAATACTTGCAACTGATCTTGTAAAAGACTGTATGGATCGTTTTGGGCTTGAAAAATATCATGCTCTTGGTTTTGCCAAAGGTGCTGATTTAGACCGAGTTGAACTTAAACATCCATTTTATAACTTTAACGTACCAATTATTTGTGGCGACCATGTTACTACAGATTCAGGTACAGGTTGTGTTCATACTGCACCGGGTCATGGTGTGGATGATTTTGTTGTTGGTAAACAATATAACCTTGAAGTTGCTAACCCAGTTGGTGCTAACGGTGTATATCTTGAAGGCACAGAATTATTTGAAGGTCAGCATGTATTCAAAGCGAATGACAGTGTTGTTGAAGTATTAAAACAACATGGCGCATTAATGCATCATCATGCCTATAACCATTCTTATCCTCATTGTTGGAGACATAAAACGCCTATTATTTTCCGTGCAACACCACAGTGGTTTATCAGCATGGACAAAGCAGGTTTGCGTCAAGAATCATTAAAAGAAATTACCAAAACACAATGGATCCCTGATTGGGGTCAAAGCCGAATCGAATCAATGGTTGAAGGTCGTCCTGATTGGTGTATTTCTCGTCAGCGTACATGGGGGGTTCCAATTGCACTATTTATTGATAAAGATACTGGCGCACTTCATCCTCGTAGTATTGAACTGATTGAAGAAGTTGCATCTCTTGTTGAGAAAGAAGGCATTCAAGCGTGGTTTGATTTAGAAGCTAAAGAATTGATTGGCGATGATGCAGAACAATTTATCAAAGTACCAGATACATTAGATGTTTGGTTTGACTCTGGCACAACGCATTACTCGGTAGTTGATGCGCGTGAAGAATTAAACGCGGGTGCTGATTTGTATTTAGAAGGCTCTGATCAACATCGTGGTTGGTTTATGTCATCAATGATGTCGTCAGTTGCTATGAATGGCAAAGCGCCGTACAAGCAAGAATTAACGCATGGCTTTACCGTCGATGAGAAAGGCCACAAGATGTCAAAGTCATTAGGCAATGTTATTACACCTGATGAGATCACTAACCAATACGGCGCTGATATTTTGCGTTTATGGGTTGCGTCAGTTAACTACACGCAAGAAATTACCGTTTCAAAAGAAATTTTCAAACGTCAAGCCGATGCTTACCGTCGTATTCGTAATACATCTCGATTTTTACTGGCTAATATCAATGGCTTTGAGCCGGCAAATCATTCTGTAGCATTTGATGACATGGTTGCGCTTGATCGTTGGGTTGTTGGTAAAGCGGCTGAATTACAAGCTGACATCGTTAAGGCTTACGATGAATATGAATTTCATCAAGTTGTTCATAAAATGATGAACTTCTGTACCAATGAGCTTGGTGGTTTTTACTTAGATATAATCAAAGACAGACAATACACGGCGAAAGATGACAGTGTCGCGCGTCGCTCTTGTCAAACCGCGATGTATTTAATTGCTGAAGCAATGACTCGTTGGATGGCTCCTATTTTATCATTTACCGCTCAAGAAATTTGGATTGCATTACCTGCGCCAGTTTCAGGTGAACGCGATGAATTTGTTTTCACTAATGTGTGGTTTGATGGTTTAGCGCCAATGGCAGATGGTAGTGAGCTGAACAATGAATTCTGGAACCAGCTATTACAAGTGCGTGGTGAAGTAAACAGAGCTTTAGAGCTTGCTCGTAAAGAAAAGCAAGTGGGTAAAGGCCTTGAAGCAAAAGTAACTTTATACACGAATGAAAAATTAGCCGCTGTATTAAATCATTTGGGTGATGAGCTGCGCTTTGTATTAATTACTTCTGCAGCTGATGTTGAAGTTGTTACAAAAAAACCAGCTAATGCTAATGATACAGACGTTGAAGGCTTATGGTTGTCAGTTGCACCAGCAGACGGTAAAAAGTGTGATCGTTGTTGGCATGTAACGCCTGATGTTGGTCAACACGCAGCGCATGAATTACTATGTGGTCGTTGTATTACTAATGTTGATGGTGAAGGCGAAACACGTCAATTTGCTTAAATTTATATTTGTTAATTTAAGCCAGTTAGATTAAGTAAATTATTCGCAAGTGCTCAGTAATTATAGTTAACACTATTTTTAACTGGGCATTTTGTTTTAATAGCAATTAATTGTTAAACACTTATTTTTATTTCAGAGAGTTATATGGGATTTTTAGCAAATAAATCAAGTTTGCGGTGGCTTTGGATCACGGCGATATTTTTAATTATCGATCAGGTAAGTAAACAATGGGTTGCAGGCTCGATGGAACTCGGTCAATCTATTAATGTTTTATCGTTTTTTAATATTACCTATGCACAAAATCATGGTGCAGCGTTTAGCTTTTTAGCAGATCAAGGCGGATGGCAACGATGGTTTTTTACTTCAATTGCCGCAATTGCTTCAATCGTGTTTTTAGTTTGGCTTAAACGTACCCCAAAAGAACAACCTATTTTAGCTGCCTCACTAGCTTGCATGCTAAGTGGCGCTGTAGGTAATTTAATTGACCGTTCATTATTTGGTTACGTTATCGACTTTCTTGATTTTTATGTAAACGGTTATCACTGGCCAACATTTAATGTTGCCGATTCTATAATATTTGTTGGTGCAGCTTTAATGATTATTGATTCATTTATGCAAGATAAAGCAAATAAAGTAAATAATCTTAAAGAGAGTTAAAATGTCTAAAATCATAGAAAAAAATTCTGAAGTGATTGTTCATATCACTATGAAATTAGCCGATGGTTCTGCTGCTGACAGCACAAAAGTAAATAATAAACCGGCAAAAATAATTATGGGTGATGCGAGTATTTCACCGGCTTTTGAAAACGAACTATTAGGACTTTCAGCCAGTGAAAGCAAAGAGTTTACTTTAGAAGCTAAAGACGCTTTTGGTGAGTCTAATCCTGATAATATTCATTATGTTGATGCTACTAAATTTTCGTCAGATGCACCTGCAACCGTTGGTAATATCATTACTTTTACGCAGCCTGGTGGTATAGAACTTCCTGGCATGATCAGCGAAGTGTCGGGAAGTTCAGTCACTGTAGATTTCAATCATCCATTAGCCGGACAAGCGGTGACTTTTGTCATTGATGTTGTTGATATTTTGTAATTCATTTTAACGTAATTTGTAGAGAACCATTATGGATATAATTTTAGCTAACCCTCGAGGTTTTTGTGCTGGTGTTGATCGTGCTATCAGTATTGTTGACAGAGCTCTTGATCTATTTGATGCGCCAATTTACGTGCGTCATGAAGTGGTTCATAACAAATTTGTGGTTAATGGTTTGAAAAAAAGGGGCGCTGTTTTTGTTGATGAACTTCATGAAGTTCCTGACGATAGTACTGTTATTTTTAGTGCTCACGGTGTTTCTAAGGCGGTTAGAAACCAAGCTAAAACTCGCGGCTTAAAAGTTTTTGATGCAACTTGCCCACTAGTGACCAAAGTTCATATGGAAGTTACCCGTGCAAGTCGAAAAAATGTTGAATGCATTTTAATAGGCCACGAAGGACACCCCGAAGTTGAAGGCACTATGGGGCAGTATGAAAGCAAAGAAGGTGGCATTTACCTTGTTGAATCGGTTGATGATGTTGCCGGTTTAGAAGTAAAAAATCCTGAGCAGCTTTATTATTGTAGCCAAACGACATTATCAGTGGATGATACCAGTGATGTTATAAATGCTTTGCGAATTAAATTTCCTGAAATTCAAGGGCCGAGAAAAGACGATATTTGTTATGCGACACAAAATCGTCAAGATGCTGTTCGTTCTATTGCTAATGAAGTAGATTTATTATTGGTTGTCGGAGCAAAAAATAGCTCAAACTCAAACCGATTAAGAGAGCTTGCCGATAAAATTGGTACAACAGCATACTTAATTGATACTGCCGAAGATATAAAAGAGAGTTGGTTGGAAAACATTGAAAGTATTGGTGTAACTGCTGGCGCATCTGCACCTGAAATATTAGTGAAACAAGTGATAGATGCCTTAAAAGCGCATGGTGGCAAAGACGTTACTGAATTTCCAGGTCGTGAAGAAAATACGGTATTTGCGGTACCCATAGAATTGCGCTAATCTTAGTTTAGGCTGAAAGTTAAGCAATATAATCTTCACAGAGATAAAAGGGTTGCTATATTTTTTTGTAAGTTATTGCTATTAAACAAATAGTTACTGTGCGCCTTTCGTTGGATGACTATTTGTTATATGGATGTAAGGTATGGGTTAATGCTGTTCACGTTGGTGATTTTTAACACATATAAACAAATATTATCGATATTGAGTGTTTCCACAATACCGATATTTCCCCTCGTCAAAAATTCAATGTATGCTCAACAACCTGTTCGCTCATTTTGTTATTTTAATTCTCTTTATTATTTAGCTAGCGAGAAAGGTAGGGAAGAGACGTGAAAAAATCATCATTTAAAAAAAAATCAATTGGGTATGACTTTTATTGAAGTGCTCGTCGCATTATTTATTCTTGTGACTGGCGTTCTCGGTGCGGTTGCTATGCAGGCTACGGTAAAAAAAGGCAGCTTTGATGCTATGCAACGATCATTGGCATCGGCCTTGGCTCAGGATATTATTGAAAAAATGCGAAGTAATGATCCCGCAACTTTAGCCGGTTATATGAAAACTAATTATGGTGTTGCACTTGATGCAGTTCCTTCAAAACGTTGTAATACTTTTGCGAGTATTTGTACGCCAGCAGAAATGGTTGTTAACGATACCTATGAGTGGGAAGCTGCTTTAATGGGGGCTAATGTTACGCAAGGTACGGTAAATACTGGTGGTTTAGTCGGTGGAAGAGCCTGCATTAGTAATGTTCTTAATGCTATTACTGTCGTGGTTAGTTGGCAGGGGCGTGTTGAAATCTCGGATAGTAAAAAAGCGAATTCATGCGGTACGGCTGGAAATAAAAGACGACAAGTGATCGTTGAGGCTTTTATTAGTTAATATGAAAAAATTTAATTTCACTCACCATAAAGGTTTTAGCTTAATAGAGCTGTTCATTGCTTTAGCTGTCGGGCTTGGTTTACTTGCTGGTGTGTTAAGTGTTTTTGTCAGTATGAAAACCACCACTAAAGAAACTTCTACTTATGGTGAGCTGCAAGAGAATGGTCGATTTGCCTTAAGCGTATTATCTGATGATTTACTCCGACAAGATTTTTGGGGCGATTATGTTGGAACGTTTGATTTAGCGAACTTAAATGGTGCTGCTTTAGGTGCTCCAGGAAATGACTGCCAAGGAGAAGGTATAAACAATGGTACTTTCCCTGTAGCAGCAGGGCATTTTCGAACTCTGTGGGG
>JAQWHO010000159.1 GCA_029249355.1 Thalassotalea sp. | reverse complement strand
CCACGACTGTATCCAAGCAGATATTTTTTCTTCGTGTTTAGACGGGTGAGGAATAGCGCAAATGCCTTCGAACATTTGCCATAATTTTTGCGGTTGTAGATGCGATAAAGTGCTCACAATATTTCCTTGTGTAATTTTTCTTTTATATAATTTTTCTTTTATATAATCTTTGTTTTTCAAATAAAGGAAACGCCGGTTTAACCAGCGTTTATTGAATCATTCCAAGTCGTTTTTCTAAATTATTAAGATTACTTACTTGCCATTAAAAATTGCCATTGTTCATTGAAGTTTTCACTCGGCTTTTTATCAAAAGCAGAACGAACATATTGGCTAATTTTACCTTCTGCATAAGCGACTAAAATGTTAGCCAATGCCAATTCATTTATTTCAAAACCTTTACCTTCACGAAGTTTTCTCTCTCGTAAAATTTGCTTGAATTGGGACTCTAATTTTTCAAAAAATTGGTTCACCCGAGTTCTTAAACGCTCATTTTCACCCATCAAGGCATCGCCCGATAAAATACGACACATGCCCGGATTACGTTCAGAAAAAACAAGCAATACGTGCAAAATATGATGGCAGCGCACTAAGGCTTCTTTATGATCAGATAATATTAAATTAATACGAGAAAACGTTGACTCTTCTATAAACTCAATCAATCCTTCAAACATTCGCGCTTTTGAAGGAAAGTGACGATATAGCGCCGCTTCAGAAACCCCTACCTCTGCCGCTAACTTTGCCGTTGTTATACGTTGGCCGGGGCTAGACTGTAACATTAATGCTAAACATTCTAATATTTGCTGTTTACGGTTTGGTTTTTTATTAACCGGCATATCACCTGTTCTCTATCTTTTTAGTAAGAATATTCATGACTTATCATGCATAAATTATGTCAAGATTGTATAGTGTTCTTTAGACTTTTTCATCCATTTGTTCAGCAATTATAGTGACGAGCTTTTTGGCTACGTCACTCTTATTCATTAAAATAATTTCTTGCTGACTAGAAGTACTAAACACCGTTAAAGCGTTTTTATCGCTATTAAAGCCTTGTCCTGAAAGTGCCACATTATTTGCAGCAATTAAGTCTAAATTTTTACGTTTTAACTTATCTAGTGCATATTGCTCAACATCTTGTGTCTCAGCAGCAAAGCCTACTGTGAATGGTTTATTTTTTTGAGCAGCAACGTCTGCAACTATATCTGGATTCTTCACCAAATTAATCTGCATTTGCTGATTGTCAGCAGTTTTCTTAATTTTTTGCGTTGCGATTTCTGCAACTCGATAATCAGCAACCGCAGCACAAGCTACAAAAACATCGGCGCCATTAGCATGAATCATCGCTTGTTGGTGCATTTGCTCTGCGCTAGTGACATTGATTAAATCAACAGAAGCAGGTTTCGATAAATTCACTGGCCCTGAAATCAAGGTGACTTTAGCGCCAGCATTCACAGCAGCCTGAGCTATCGCATAACCCATCTTTCCAGAGCTGTGATTTGAGATATAACGCACTGGATCTATCGCTTCACGTGTTGGACCTGCGGTGATCACCCAATGCTGATTAGCTAAATTTTTCTCTTGATATAAACTACAAACATGCTCAACTATTTCAGGTACTTCTATCAATCGACCAAAGCCTACATCCCCACAGGCTTGTTCACCTTGTGCAGGTCCCCAAATATGAATATTGCGATTTGCTAGTTTTTGAATATTTTCTTGTGTTACTTCGGCGTGCCACATTTGCTGGTTCATGGCAGGCGCAGCGGCGATTGTGGCATTCGTCGCCAAAACCAGCGTACCTAACAAGTCACTCGCTAAACCATGAGCAATATTGGCAATAGTATTAGCGCTTGCAGGAGCAATTAATAAAAGATCAGCCCATTTGGCTAATTCTATATGTCCCATTGCTCGTTCAGCTTCAGTATCTAATAAGGTATCTGAAACGGAATTTCCTGAAACTGCTTGTAAGGTTAAGGGAGTAATAAAAGCTTTAGCACTGTCGGTCATTACCACACGAACATTTGCGCCTTGATCAATCAGTCGTCGAACAAGTTCTGGCATTTTATAAGCAGCGATACCGCCTGTAATACCTAAAACAATATTTTTACCCTGTAGAATTTGCATAACCTGCTAGTCTTACTAATCTAAATCTATATTTTACATACGATACCATTAATCGTCCTAGATGAAAATTGACATTGCAAGGATGCATTTATGTTAAAAGACTGGCCAAGCTCTGAAAAACCAAGAGAAAAATTATTAACTAATGGCGCGCAAAGCTTATCGGATGCTGAGCTGCTCGCGATATTTCTTCGCACTGGGGTTAAAGGGTGTCATGTTGTTGATTTAGCCAGACAGCTATTAACAAGCTTTGGCAGTATTGCAGCAATTTATCAGGCTTCTGCCGATGAATTTTGCAAAGTACATGGCCTGGGAATGGCTAAGTTTGTTCAGTTACAGGCGTGTCTAGAAATGAGCAAACGCTTCCTATGCGAAGAAATGATTAATGGTCAATCACTTGCTTCTTCCCAAGCCAGTAAAGATTTTTTAATTGGTCAATTGCGCAACGAAGTACAAGAAGTTTTTGCTGTTTTATTTCTCAATAATCAACATCAAGTGATCACGTTTGAGCGTCTATTTTATGGCACAATAAACGCTTCTGCTGTTTATCCAAGAGTTGTGGTTGAAAAAGCATTAAAACATCAATCTTGTGCCGTTATTCTTGCTCATAATCATCCGTCTGGCATCGCTGAAGCTAGTCCTGCCGATAAAAATATCACTCAACAATTAAAGCAAGCACTCGCTCTGATTGATATTCGGGTATTAGATCACATGATTGTTGCAGGTCACCAATGTTACTCTTTTGCAGAACATGGGCTTTTATAATCCAGTAATACCAATAGGACTAATTAATTACTTAAAAATCTTGCAAGTCTTTGAATTGCCAGTTAGGTTTAAAAGATCATGAGTAGAAATAAGGATTGATACATGACCGATGATAGCCCAAAACAAAATAGTCAAGATGGTGAAGAAAGAAGACAATCATTTAGATTAGATATGGAAAAAGAGCTGGTTGACCTCACTTGGACACATGATTCTGGACAAGAAGTTAACAAAAAGATTGTTTGTGTGGATTTTTCTAAAGGTGGTTTAAAACTTGACTGCGATCAAAGCATTCCAATCAATACCGACGTTACTGTTCGATTTAAAGCCGCAGCGACAAATAGTCAAATATTAAAGGGCAAAGTGATCCGCTGTATCGAACAAGATAATGGCTGGTTTGAGTTAGCATTAAGGCTGAACGATTAGTAAATAAATTCGATATTGGTTTTTTGAGCTATAATAAAAGATCGGTGCATAAATAAAGCATTAAAGTTGTAGTAGAAGGAATTGGCGAGATGATGATTTTAGTAGGTGGTGAAAAAGGCGGCAGTGGTAAAAGTTGCCTTGCGCAAAATTTAGCAGTGTATTTTGCGCGTGATAAAAATGCCATCGTTTTAATGGTTGATTGTGATCCACAACGAACCACTTCTGATTGGATACAAGCACGTAATACCGACCCCTCTTTACCTGCGATAAACTGTATTCAATTATATGGCAAAATTCGCAACGATTTATTAAGCCTAAATCAACATTATGACTATGTCATTGTTGATTGTGGTGGCCAAGATAATTTAGCTTTACGTGCTGCAATGTCGGTGGCAGAACATGTCATCATTCCACTTCGTCCTAAACGTCGTGATTTAAAAACAGTGCCGCATATGGAAGATATGTTAAGTACCTGTAAGATGGTAAATCCTAAAATGCTTGCTTCGTTTGTTATTACACAGTGTCCGGCATTACCGACCCAAGGTGGCCGTATTTTAGAAGCGAAAGAAGTTTGTCGCTCATATGGCATCAATGTTTTAGACGCTGTTACCTATAATCGTAATATATATGATGATAGTGAAGAACAAGGCTCTTCTGTAATAGAAATAGATCCTGAAGGTAAAGCAGCGATCGAAATGAAAGCAATCGCGGAAGAATTACTCGCCATGAAACCGGACAACTCCCATGAGTTTATCTGATCTTAAAAAATCCAAGGACGGTAAGCCACGGAAAAAAGCATTTACAGTCGATGAATTTATTGCCGATGCTGAGAATTACGCTAAAGGTACGCCTGAGCTTGTCAGTGAAGGAAAAAATCAAACCGTTAATCTGCAACAAGCTTTAGCTGCAGCGAAACAGTTTGAAGTCAAAAAGCAAGCAGAAAGGCTTAGCAATAAAGACAATAAGCCATTTAGGCATGCTACATTTACGTTAAGTGAAGAAGCGATTGATCAACTGCAAGAATTAGCAAAAGACAGTCAATTAGCTAAATCTCATATTATTCGCATACTCATTGATGAGTTGTGCAATAAAGAGCAACAGAAGAAGTTAAATAAACTTTTAGACTCTAATGTAAGCTAAAACTGTTTAATATCCCAACCGAATTGTATAAAAAAACAGCGATAGTTCGCTGTTTTTTGTTTTTAAAAAACTAAAAATATCTTTTAACCATCTAATATATAACGTTTTAATAAAGATATTTGATTCGATTACGATTAAAACTAGATTTCGTTTTTCACTTTCTCTATAATATGCCACCTTTTTCAGGATCCCGAGGCGACGGTCTTGGGGAAATATAGCTCGAGCTGAAATTAATTTTGGAGTACTCATATGTCTAAAGTTTGCCAAGTAACAGGCAAAAAGCCAATGGTTGGAAACAACCGTTCGCACGCAAGAAACGCGACTCGTCGTCGTTTTTTACCTAACCTACAAACTCACCGTTTTTG
>JAQWHO010000158.1 GCA_029249355.1 Thalassotalea sp. | reverse complement strand
GAAAAAGATTTAATACCTGTAGCTTTCGGCAATTGCATGTGAAATTACTTCAGTACCCTTGGCAAATGCTTCTATTTCAAAATCACCTACCGGGCCATTCCATAAAATAGTGCCGGCTGACTTGATGATTTTAGCCACTTTTTGTGCTGTTTTAGGGCCATAATCAATAATGTCATCTTCTGCTGACACTTCAGGTAATGCTTTGATTTGAGTTTCAGAGTCATGCTTCCAATCACTGAATCCATCACGAGTTACAGTTACATCGTCGGCAAATATTACTTGTGTTTCTTTACAAAGGCGTTGAGCTTCAGGTATTAAATCTTTTTCATATAAAGAATTACCGACTTCGTTGCCTCCTGCTGCAACGAAAGTATTTGAAATACCGCCGCCTACTACTAAGGTATCAGCAATTTTTGATAATGAATCTAATACCGTTAGTTTGGTTGAAACTTTTGAACCACCAACAATTGCAACTAATGGGCGAGCAGGATTATCAAGCGCTTTGCCTAAGGCGTCTAATTCAGCGGTTAATAACGGGCCAGCACAGGCAATAGGTGTAAATTTAGCAACACCGTGGGTACTTGCTTGTGCACGATGAGCAGTACCAAATGCATCCATAACAAATACATCACATAATGCAGCAAGTTTTTTAGCTAATACATCATCATTTTTCTTTTCGCCAGGGTTAAAGCGAACGTTTTCAAATACAGCAAGCTCACCTGCGGCGACTTCTACACCGTCTAAGTAATTACTGACCAACTTGACTGGAGTAGATAATGCAGCAGTTAAATAATCAACAACAGGTTCTAATGAAAACTCTTGGTTAAACTCGCCTTCAGTAGGGCGGCCAAGGTGTGACATAACCATGACTTTAGCACCAGCATCTAATGCCAATTTTATTGTTGGTAATGCAGCTCTTAAGCGTGCATCTGACGTTACTTTTCCATCGCTTACTGGTACATTTAAATCTTCACGGATCAATACTCGTTGGCCTGCTAAATCTAAATCGGTCATTTTAATCACTGACATGTTAAATTTCCTGTTCGTTAATTTATTAAAGTTTAAATTCTATTGTGTAAATTGGTTACAGTAACGTTGACATTACTCTGGCGGTGTCTAACATTCTATTGGCGAAACCCCATTCGTTATCGCACCAAATTAACATTTTTACTAAGCGTTTATGACTCACTCGAGTTTGATTTCCATCAACGATAGCCGAGTGAGGATCGTGATTAAAATCAATAGAAACAAGCGGCTCTTCAGTGTAACCAAGGATCCCTTGCAAGCCATTGTTTTTCGCGTTGACTATGGCGCGATTAATATCATCAATTGATACATCGTTAGAAACCGTTAAGCTTAAATCCATTGCGGTAACATTAATAGTAGGCACTCGCACAGCAATAGCTTCAAATCGACCTGAAAATTTAGGTAATATCCGCTCGATTCCCACCGAAAGTTTAGTGTCTACAGGAATGATTGATTGGCTTGCTGCTCTAGTTCTTCGTAAATCAGGGTGATAAGCATCGATAACTTGTTGATCATGCATTGAAGAATGAATGGTAGTAATAGTGCCACTTTCAACACCAAACGCTTCATCAATAACTTTTATTACAGGTACTACACAATTAGTGGTACACGAGCCATTACTGACGATATTGTCTTCTCGGGTTAAAATTTTATCGTTAACACCAAATATGACAGTTGCATCTACATCATTATTAGCAGGGTGAGAATACAACACTTTTTTAGCGCCATTAGCTATATGTTGTAAACCATCAGCTTTACTTGAATATATTCCTGTACAATCTAAAACAATATCTACAGACTTTTCTGCCCAGTTGATATCTTCAAAATTACGATGATGAGTAAGAAGGACATCATCACCAGCAATATTTAAATTGTTGCCATTTAACTGTACAGCAAATGAAAAACGACCGTGAGTGCTGTCATATTTTAATAAATGAGCAATGCCTTCTGGTTCGGCAATTTCATTTATAGCGACCAGGCGAATATCTGTTTGATGGTTATTTTCATAAAGAGCACGGGCAATACTTCGGCCAATTCGACCAAAACCGTTAATCGCTATGTTTACAGGCATAAATTACACGCAGAATGAAAGATCATTTAAGGGAATAAGCACCTTAGATAGATAATATCTAAGGTGCTAAAGTGTTTATGCGAGGCTGTTTACTGTTTGAACAACGTTATCAACAGTAAATCCAAAGTGCTCTAGTAATACAGCACCTGGTGCAGATTCACCAAAAGTAGTCATACCGACAACAGCACCATTAAAGCCAACGTATTTATACCAAAAGTCAGTATGAGCGGCTTCAATTGCAACACGCTTAGTCACTGAACTTGGTAGTACAGATTCTTTGTATTGTGTATCTTGCGTATCGAATATATTGGTTGAAGGCATAGATACCACGCGAACATGATCTCCTATAGCCTCAGCTGCTTTTATCGCAAGTGCTACTTCAGAACCAGTTGCAATTAAAACTACTTCTGGAGTTCCCACACTGTCACGTAAGATGTAACCACCTTTCGCAATAGATGATACTTGTTCAGCGTTACGAGTTTGTGCAGGTAAACCTTGGCGAGAAAATATTAATGACGTTGGCGCATTTTGACGTTCAACCGCATTTTTCCATGCAACCGCAGATTCAGTGGCATCGGCAGGGCGCCATGTCACCATATTCGGCGTAGTGCGTAAGTTAGTTAATTGTTCGATAGGTTGATGAGTTGGGCCATCTTCACCTTGACCAATTGAGTCATGGGTATAAACAAAGATATTTTGAATACCCATTAATGCCGACATACGCACTGCATTTCGCGCATATTCCATAAACATCATAAATGTTGCGCCGTAGTTGATAAAACCACCGTGCAAAGAAATACCATTCATAATGCCAGACATACCAAATTCACGCACACCGTAAAATATATAGTTACCTGCAGCGTCATCTTGAATGCCCTT
>JAQWHO010000157.1 GCA_029249355.1 Thalassotalea sp. | reverse complement strand
GCACCTTCAACGACTACACCACTGCCAAAGGTATAATTAATGGTAGTCGTATTAGAAATAGCATTACCCCATTGATCGACGATAGAAAAATGCGTTGTGTCTCGGCTTTCAATCAATCCCGGCGCAATATCTTCAGTCGTAGAAATTGCATTTAAAGAAATATCGCTCCCTCTACTTTTTAAATAATCATTCGCTAATAACTGTTCAACAGGCACTTTATAAAAATCAGGATCACCTAAATATTCAGCTCTATCGGCAAAAACTCGCTTACCAATTTCAGACAAAAGGTGCATGTAATCTTTAGAGTTATGCTCTATTTTATTGTTTGTATTGACCAAATCGAACAGCGTTAACCATTGTAAAATAGCGATCCCTCCTGAACTTGGCGGTGGAGCGGTTATTACATCATAATCACGCCATTTCATTTGTAGTGGTTCTCGCCACTTTGATTGATAACTTGCTAGGTCTTTTTCGGTGATAATACCGCCATTTTTTGCCATAAAATCACTAATAATTTTCGCGGTTTCGCCTCGATAAAAACCATCTTTACCCTCTTTTGAAATTCTTTTCAGGGTTTGTGCCAGTTCAGGTTGCTTGAAAGTATCTCCAGCTTTTAAACCACCAAAATACGAAGAAAAATTCACTTCAATATTCTTATTTTTAAAACTCTTTACTCGCCAATCAACTGCGCCAGCTAAAGTCGGATGAACAATAAATCCATTTGAAGCTAAGTTAATTGCCGGCGCTAATAATTCCTGCCATGACTTCGAACCATATTTTTTATGTGCTTGCCACATACCTTCAACTGTTCCCGGAACGCCAGATGACAATATGCCAAAAGTCGATAAATGAGGAATTACGTTTTTATCGCTATCTAAATACATATCTCGGTGAGCAGCTTTCGGCGCGACTTCACGATAATCTAAAAAGTCAGTTTTGCCATCTTTATAGATCGTCATAAACCCTCCCCCGCCAACATTACCTGCTTCAGGTAACGTAACCGCTAAAACAAATTGCGCGGCAATGGCAGCATCTACAGCATTACCACCACTTTCCAATACAGCTTTAGCCACTTGAGCACTATAGCTGTCAGGCATGGCAACGGCTGATTCTGCTTTGGCAATATCAGCATTAACTAAATAAATTAAGACAATAAAGAATATGACTATTTTCTTCACGGTAACTACCTGTAAATGATTTCTTTAGTTGAATTTATCATGTGCGGAAAAGAAAGCTAACTTATTTTCCTATAATATTGTTTTCTATTTAACCCTATCAACAAATTAACAATACGATTAATATATTTATATACTCTTTCAGCGATAATGAATCATGAAGCAAAGTAAATTAGATAATTCCACTAGAATTACCATAGGTGTAAGCAGTTGCTTACTTGGCGAAAATGTTCGCTTTGATGGTGGCCACAAAAAAAATCAATATTTACTCAATACGTTAACTGAATACTTTCATTTCCATGCCTTTTGTCCTGAAGTATCTATTGGTTTGGGCATTCCAAGAGAGCCGATTCGACTAGTAGAGCAAAATGATGAAATAAAGTGCGTAGGCACAAAAGATGAAACTCTAGATGTTACTCATCGCTTAGAACAAGTTGCTGATGAGCAAGTGTCATGGCAGGAAAGCATTTCAGGATATATTTTAAAAAAAGACTCCCCTAGCTGTGGCATGGAACGCGTAAAAGTTTACAAAGGGGTTATGCCTGAACGTAATGGCATTGGGATTTACGCCAGAAAATTAATGGAAAACTTCCCTAATTTACCTGTCGAAGAAGAAGGCAGGCTTAACGATTTAATCTTGCGTGAAAACTTTATCCAGCGCGTATTTGTTTATGCGCGTTGGCAGCAATTAATGTCACAAAACTATTCCATTAAAGATATTCAACAGTTTCATGCTCAGCATAAATATATTTATATGAGTCATAACCAAACGGCGGTAAAAGAGCTGGGAGGATTATTAGCAAACCCTTTTGAAAGCTTAGTAACACTCGCCCAAGAATATATTACTAAAGCAATGAAATTATTAAAAAGTAGAGCCACAAAAGCTAGCCATACTAATACACTCCAACATATTCAAGGCTATTTAAAAAAGTATATCGATGCTGATGATAAACAAGAACTTGTTGAAGCAATAACAGAATATAGCAATGGTTTTGTACCACTGATTGTACCCATAACGTTATTACGCCATCACTTTAGAAAATATCCTAATGAGTATATTACGCAATCATTTTATATGCGCCCACACCCAAGCGAACTGATGTTATTGAATAATATATGAAATTAATTAACGTCTCAGACAAAATGCAAGAAAACTATTGTTATTCATGAGCAGAAAATGAAGGTGAAAATTTTCATGAGCTTTTTAAACCTGAGCTTCCCCCTAAAGAGATGCTAACTTTAGGCGTATTTGGCGGCAAATATTTAACCGATTGCCAGCAGGAATTTCCAAGTATTTGGTTTGAAGACGCAAAACTAAATGAGCTAAAAAAAGATATTAGCTTAAATTATTTTTCTGTTGATGCTTCTCAATCTTTAAAACAATGGTAAGTAAACGTTTGGCTGCATCCGCAAGACCCTCGTGGCTGGTTTCAATGGTATTGTCGCTATTTTTTAGGGAGAAGACCCCCTGAAGAAGATTTAAGACAAATTAAACGTTGGCGTGCCTTTAGGAGAAATCACAGCGCTGTAGTGAAGTTTTGCGAACCCTATGATTTTAGTTGCCGAAAGAAACAACGCCAAGCCCTTTTACATTGGGCTTATGATTCAAGGCAAATATAAGTATTATGTTACAAATATTATGAAGATAAAAAGTCGATAAGCTTACTTAAACCTTTGCCTTTATTAGTGATTTTCCACGCCATAAATAAATCTTGTGAGGCGGGTTTTTCTTCGGTTTCAATGGCAACTAATTGTCCTGTATCTATGTATGATTGAACCATCGACTTTGGTAAATAACCAATACCAATTCCCGCAATAATGGCAGCCACCTTCTGAGCAATAGAACTCACATAAAAATGTTGGCTCCCTTCTATCATGTTTATTGACCATGGTATTTCATGTTGAGATGAGTCATGCACAACGACATTGCGGTAATTTGCAAGCTCACTTGATTCTATTGCTTTGTTTTCTTTCGATGATTTATCAGCAAGCGGGTAAGTTTTAGCAGCAACTAATACACTTGTCATTGATGCGATTGGTATAGCTCTGATCCCTTTTTGATTAGGCACTGGCGAAGGAGCACCAATCACAAGGTCAACTCGATCATCAACGAGTGCTTCCCATGTACCGTTCATAACTTCTTCTTGCACATCGATTTCTATATTCTGGTGCTCAGTCAAAAATCGCTGTATGCCATTGAAAACAGGAGTAACATCGATAATTGAATCGCACGCGATTCGAATTTTAGGCTCCCAGCCATTAGCAATAGTTTGCGTTTGCTCTGACAATGCATTAATCGCAAGCAACATTTTTCGGCCCTCAGCGAGTAAATGTTTACCTGCAGGTGTGAGAACGGCACGCCGGCCTTGTCTCTGAAAAAGAGTCACATTTAGCTGTTCTTCTAATTTTTGAACAATATACGATAACGCCGAAGGCACTTTATTTAATTGCTCGGCAGCCGCCGCATAACTTCCTCTATGTTCAATAGCATCTAATACAAGCAACGCTTCAATTGTAATAGGTGGAGAGATCATTTTTATTACCCAATCTAATTGTTCAATTTTTTTGAACAAACTGAACAAATATTAAGTCTTATTAACCACCCAATCAAATTTTATAATAGCTTCATACTAAATAAATTAAGCTTTAAGGAAGTTTAAATGAACATTAAAAGCATTATTAAAACTGAACAATCTCTTTCTACTTTGCCACTCCGCCTCATTGCAGGCATTATCTTTGCCGCTCATGGAGCACAAAAGCTTTTCGCTTGGTTTGGTGGTTATGGCATAGATGGAACAGGACAATGGATGGAATCTATTGGTTTATCGCCAGGTTACTTAATGGCACTGATGGCAGGAAGCGCTGAGTTTTTTGGTGGCTTATTTTTAATTGTCGGTTTTCTCACAAGACCAGCAAGTTTTGTTTTAGCAATTACTATGATTGTTGCCATTGTAAGTGTTCATCTTAATAACGGTTTATTTATGAGCAACAATGGTTATGAATTCGGCTTGTCTTTACTCGCAATAACGCTTGCCCTTGTTATACAGGGTGGCGGCAAACATTCTGTAGACAATAAACTTTATCAAACGTTAAACAAGTAGGTAATGACCCAACGGCAACCTATCTAACCCGCCAATACAGAAAGTATTGGCGAAACCAAATTCAAAGAGGAGATTACAATGGGATTAATTGTTAACGGAAAATGGGTAGATCAATGGTATGACACCAAAGAAAGTGAAGGTAAATTTGTTCGACAAGACAGTCGTTTTAGATCTCAAATTTCAACGGATAAAAATAGTGAATTTCAACCTGAATCAGGTCGGTATCACTTATATGTTTCTTTAGCCTGCCCATGGGCTCATAGAACGTTAATTTTCAGAAAGCTTAAGCAACTTGAAGATGTTATTTCTGTTAGTACGGTCGATGCAAAAATGATGGACAATGGTTGGGAGTTCAACCAAAATTCCGACCCTTTACACAACTTTGATTATGCGTATCAATTGTATCTCAAGGCCGATCCTACTTACCAAGGTCGTGTCACTGTACCAATATTATGGGACAAGAAAACGCAAACCATTGTAAACAATGAATCTGTTGAAATTATTCGTATGTTCAATTCGGCTTTTAATGAATTAACGGGCAATCATGATGATTATTATCCACAAGCCAATAGAGATGAAATAGAAAAAATCAACACGATTATTTATGACACAATTAACAATGGTGTTTATAAAGCAGGCTTCGCTACCACACAAAAGGCGTACAATGACGCTTACTATGCATTGTTTGATAGCTTAGATTGGCTAGAAGAACGTCTATCAAATCAACGTTATTTGGTTGGGGATAAAATAACAGAAGCCGATTGGCGTTTATTTACCACGCTTATTCGATTTGATGCGGTATATCACGGACACTTTAAATGTAATCGTCAAAAAATCAGTGAATTTCATCACATTAGTAACTATGTTAAAGAGCTGTATCAAGTAGCAGGAGTTAAAGAAACCATTAATTTGGAATATACGAAAACTCACTATTATGCGAGCCATTTAACCATTAACCCTACGCAAATAGTGCCTTTAGGCGCAGAGCAAAATTTTGATGAACCACACGACCGTGACCGTCAATACTAGTTATTAAAAGTATAAAAGACATAACCGTTACACTTATGAAATGTAAAATATGAGACATTACCTATGATAAAACATTACCCTCATAAACAACTTGGTCATGCGAACCATGGCTGGCTTAAATCTAAATTTCATTTTAGTTTTGCTAATTACTATAATCCTGCACGAATGGGCTTTGGTAAGTTGCGTGTTATCAATGATGACTGGATTGCCCCCGAAACAGGTTTTCCTTTGCATCCGCATAAGAATATGGAAATTATTACTTTTCTCAGAACTGGCGCTATTACCCATCAAGACAATGTTGGCAATAAAGGTGATACCAAAGCAGGAGAAGTACAAGTAATGAGCGCAGGTTCTGGGATTGTGCATTCTGAATATAACCGAGCAAAAGCACCTTTAACTTTATTTCAAATTTGGATAGAAACCAACAAGCTCAATGTTAAGCCGCGCTGGGAAACCAAAAAGTTTCCCACACAACAAAAGTTAAAGCTAACGTTACTCGCGTCAGGTTTTGAGGAAGATGAAAACGACGCGCTTTTCATCAATCAACACGCACGTATTTACGGCGGAAAACTAGCAAAAGAGGCGATTATTGAACATGGTATTCACCATCAAGCTTATATTTTAGCGTCTGACGGCATGTTTAAAATTGAAGATAATACAAATAACGTTACGATGAATAAAGGTGATGGTGCTGAAATAACTCAAGAAAATTCAGTAAGATTACGCGCATTAACGGACTGCGAAATTATCATTATTGATACGGTTTGATTGTCTATTGATGATTGTCGAATCTTTTACAATTTTCGATTACACCTCATTAACACTATGCTTTGCTCTAACATGGTGCAAAGCATTCAATTCCCAACAGACAACAACTTCTTACTCCATT
>JAQWHO010000156.1 GCA_029249355.1 Thalassotalea sp. | reverse complement strand
CCACATGCCTGATGCTCTACCATGAGAATAAGCAAAAGGGTCGAAAGCACTTTCAACAATAGGCAAAAGCGCCATTTCAAGAGGCATGTTCGCCGCTTCTAATTCTTCAACAATAAAGTGCATATAAGGCTTTGCACGTTTTGCCACGCGGTCTAGATAGGCTTGGTTTTTTGCATACCAATTTCGCTGAACCACAACACGACGATTTTGTTCAACGCTAAAGTTTAATTGGTCTCTAATACGTTGCCATAAATCATCGCTGATATTTACATCATCTGTTAAAGGAATTTCAACATCATCGACAGGATGAAATACATCAGCAGTTTCATCGGCTGATAATGCATGACTAATATCGACAGGTGTTGCAATGTTCTCGATTATTAATGAGTTTGTTGCTACGGAATTTTGTGCAATCGAAGCTTCATCTGATGTGGTCGTTGTTTGACAGCCCACTAAGGCGATTGCGGCAGAAAGTGAAAAAGATATATATTTCATGAAAAATCTAACAA
This sequence comes from Thalassotalea sp., assembly GCA_029249355.1. Taxonomy (GTDB): domain Bacteria; phylum Pseudomonadota; class Gammaproteobacteria; order Enterobacterales; family Alteromonadaceae; genus Thalassotalea_H. The sequence goes on along the minus strand of JAQWHO010000156.1, from coordinate 7,073 downwards.
TTAATTTGACGTTAAGTGTCACTTATTTGTTAGTTAGGATCAACTGAGCTGAGAAAATATATTTGCTGTTTTTTGTGCCTTTATTTCATTCTACATAAATTAGCTTCATTAAAAGTTATCTTTCCAACTGCGAAGTGCAGTAAACGTGGCTAATTCACTCGATATTGATTGTTGTTAAAATTGTGAAACACTCTCTTGAATATTTTTATCCAAGCAACGAAGGAATGGGTTGATTTGTTTTTCTCTTAATATAGAAGAAGGTAAGGTTATTTTTTCTATCGCTCTTAATTGTTTAACTTGATTATAGTAATGCACTAATTCGCAGTTGCTTGGATCTACGGTTAACGCAAAGGTGAGATTGGCTAAGGTATATTCATGTGTACAATAAACGCGTGTTCGTTCGGGTAAGTTTTTTAACTTAGTTAAAGAAGCATGCATTTGTTGTGGTGTACCTTCAAATATTCGACCACAACCGCCAGAAAACAATGTATCACCACAAAATAATATGTCGTCGGCATAATAAGCAATATGACCTAAAGTATGTCCAGGCAAATCAATAATGTTAAAGGAAAGGTTAAATTCAGTCAGTTCAACAATATCGTCTTGTTCAAGTTTCTTTGATGCAAAAGGAATGTTTTCATTTTTTGGTGCGTATATTTCAATCGGCCACCCCTTATTTAAGCAGTATTGATAAAGCTTTTCTAAACCGCCAATGTGATCAGCATGGTGATGGGTAATTAATATGGCGCTTAAAACATGTTGATGCTTTTCAATATAATCAATACATACTTTTGCATCACCGGGGTCTACTAAAGCTAAGTGATTTGACGTGGTCGAAGAAATAGCCCAAATATAATTATCAGTAAAGGCTTTAATGGCAGTAATTACGTTTTTAGTTGCTATTTGGCGCTGCGACATGGATCATCCTCATTAGGTTAACGTCTTATTATACTGTTACTTTTAACGTTTAAACCACTATAATTGAAAACATAAATGTTAATTTTTGTTATGAATTAACGCTAATAAAGTTAAAACTAACAGCTACCAATTGATAGAATAAATATAATGAAACCTGCACTCGCTTTTAGGCAACCACATTCACCATCTTCTTGGACTAAGTTGCCCAATGGAGAATTAATATTAGATGAAATTAATCAACTTCTAGCGCCTTGGTGGCCTAAATTTTTTGGTTATCATTTGCTTAAAATTGGAGCTTTAAGTAGCTTTATTGATAGTCAGCAATGCCCTATAAAGCATCATGTTGCTTTATTAGAAAATAAAAAGCTGGCCGATAGTCCCAATGTTCCAGTATTTGCTGAAATTGATGATTTACCTTTTTTAAAACATAGCGTTGATGTTTGCGTGTTAAGTCATGCATTAGAGTTCTCTCTTGACCCTCATCATGTCATTCGAGAAGCCAATAGAACGTTAATCCCTAATGGGTATTTAGTACTTTCTGGTTACAATCCTTTTAGTTTGGCTGGATTAAATAGCTTTATTCCTTTTAGACGGCAACAACCTCCATGGAACGAACGTTTTTTCTCTCCGATGAGAGTCAAAGATTGGTTACATTTAATGGGCTATGAAATATTAATGGATGAACGCTGTTTACACTCAACATTAGCAAATAATATTAGCCAAGATGTTTTTTCTAGAAACTGGCGTAAATTCGCTCAACGATTTTTTCCTAATTTTGGCTCTGTTTATGTGATTGTTGCGAAAAAGCGTGTTTTACCATTAACGCCGATAAAGCCTAAATGGAAATTACGCCCTCAACTTAATCCTGTTAATGTCTCGACTTTAAATTCCTCAAGACAACAAAAAAAATATAAATAAATTAAGTTTTAATATTTTATGCTTAAATAAATTCAGCTTAGTGCTGAACTTGTACTGTAATTTCAGATAATATTGCCATAATGAATTTTTGCTAAAGTGCTAATAACATGAACAGAACAGAAATAACTCGAAACGATTTTGAACGCTATTTAAATCAGCTTCTTAAACCTGAATTAATAAAAGATTTTTGTCCTAATGGCTTGCAAATCCAAGGGAATGAAACAATCACAAAAGTGATCACAGGGGTTACGGCAACGCAAGCATTAATAGATCGTGCTATCGAAGAAAAAGCCGATGCTATTGTTGTACATCATGGTTACTTTTGGAAAAATGAATCATACGTTATTCGTGGTATGAAACATAAAAGAATTAAAGCGTTACTCGATAATAATATCAGCCTTTTTGCCTATCACTTGCCTTTAGATATTCATCCAGAATTAGGCAATAATGCACAATTAGCCAAACTGTTAGATATAAATGTTACGGGACCGCTTGAGCTTGAAAACTCATTAAGTGTTGCCATACAAGGTGAATTTTCTACGGTTATTTCAGCAACATTACTTGCAGAGCGAATTAACCAACAATTAAACCGCGAATGCTTACATATTTCACCTCCATCAAATAAACCGATAAAAACAATTGCTTGGTGCAGTGGTGGTGGACAAAATTATATAGAACTTGCAGCCGAACAAGGCATTGATGCTTTTTTATCCGGTGAAATTTCAGAACAAACCACTCATGTAGCGCGAGAAATGGACATCCATTTTTTTGCGGCGGGTCACCATGCTACTGAAAGATATGGCGCAAAAGCATTAGGCGAACATCTAAAGGAAAAGTTATCTTTGGATGTTTCATTTATCGATATTGATAATCCCGTGTGAATTTACCTTTTAACTAGGGGATGTTGCTCTTAATTATTACTTTAACCACTGCACTAATAGGCCAATACTTTCATACCAAGCGTTGGTGGTTTGGGTTAAATTATGACTTTTAGGTAAATAATATGACCAGTTTTTATAACTATCGATATTTTTAACCCAATGACTGGCTGGTGCTGGTGTCACTTCAACGCCTTGTTGATTAAAGTAATTAACGGCTCGCAGCATATGATCAGCATTTGTCACTAACACCACATGTTTTCCTTTAACCCTTGGCGCAATTAATTCTGCTTCTTCTTCGGTATCTTTTGGAAAACTTTCTACAATAATTTTACTATCTGGTACGCCCAGTAAAATGGCCGCTTGTTTAACATTTGCTGCATTTGAATCATTATTGTCAAAAGCAGCACCTGAAGTAATTAATTGTGCTTCAGGATGTAATTTAAAAATTCTTAATGCTTCGACTAAACGCTGTAATGAACAAGGTAATAATTGAGAGGTCGCTGGAAGCTCAGGATTACTAGTGTTACCACAGCCTAAAATAACAATATAATCGACAGGCTTTTCAGTGTATTGATAACTTACAAAATTGTTTTCTATTGGATGCATCAGTCGATCAGACACTAAGCCCGTTGATAATAGGATCAATAAACAACTCGCAGTGAGTAAACATTTAAAACTTAATGAAGGTTTTTTATAAAATAAAACTAAAGATAGTATTAATAGTATTGAAATGAGACTCAATGGCATAATCAAAAAGCCAATAATTTTTTTCAGTAAAAACAAATCCATTTTTTTTCAGTAAATTAAGATATAAAAAATAATGGTAACAAGCTTTTACTATAAATTCAGTAGAAGCGTTAATTTTCCTGAATAATTTGTACTCTTTATTTTGTTATGAGTATAAATTGACCTATTAGCCTATTGATTTCTATTATTAAATGGGGTTTAATTGCACCGCTGTTAAATTAGACTAAATACTCAAATAAGCATTTGCCTATTAAACGTTTTTTGAAAGCCTAATTTAACGCACCAGAAGAGGAGCAATAGCTAGGTAAATAACACGAGGAAGCCACATTCCTATAACTGTTATTGAGGGAGACTATTGCCGAGGGTATACAGAACAGTGGTGTCTGTAACTCGGTCACTAAGGTTGAATCCTTAGGATTGTCACCTCTACTTTGCATTTATGCTAGGTAGAATAGGGTGGAGAGCTTCTGGCTGAAAAGTTAAGCCGTGTACTTTTACTACATTTCTTCATTCAGTCATGCTCTTCCTTGATGTAAATTTCGCTAATATAATTTAGCAAAATAGGGAGACCTTATCATGTCAGTCATTTCAAAAAATGATGATAATCTTATTACCGTTTCAAAGTTTGGTGGCACTAGCGTTGCCGATCATCAAGCAATGCTACGTTGTGCACATATCATTAAAAATGATCCAACTAACCGTGTTGTAGTTGTATCTGCTAGTTCAGGGGTAACAAACTTTCTTGTGCGTTTAAGCCAAGCGAATATTTCAAAAGTTGAACAAAAGCAATTAATCGATAACATTAAAAATATCCAATTCAATATTTTAAAAAACATAGAAAAAAATGACGAGCTAAAAAATAAAATATCATCATTAATTGATGATTTAAGTGCTTATGCACATGCTCAATCACTCAATCATAGCATGCGAATCGCGGATGCCATTTTATCGTTTGGTGAACAAATGAGTTCGGCGCTTTTTTCACAAGTTTTACAATCTATTGGTGTAAATGGTCATGTTTTTGATGTTCGTCAAATTATGAAAACCAATAGTTTATATGGTCAAGCTGTTGTTGATCTTGAACAACTTGCCGATTGCACCGAAAATATTCTTTTAGATAAGTTGACAGACCAAGTTATTGTTACCCAGGGTTTTATTGGTCAAAATGAAGCAGGTTACACTACAACACTTGGTCGTGGCGGTTCAGACTATAGTGCGGCATTAATTGCAGAAGCATTAAATGCAAACAACTTAGCTATATGGACCGATGTCGTTGGTATTTTTACGACGGATCCGCGTATTACAGATCAAGCAAGAGCTATAAAAGAAATAAGTTTTGGTGAAGCAGCTGAAATGGCGACTTTTGGCGCTAAAATTTTACATCCAGCAACATTAATTCCAGCGATGCGTAAAAATATTCCGGTATTTGTGGGTTCAAGTAAAGAACCTGAAAAAGGTGGAACCCGTATACAAAAAACGGTTGAGTCTAAACCCACTTACCGCTCAATTTCATTACGTAAAGAACAAACGTTAGTGACGGTTAAAAGCCCTGCAATGCTACATGCAAGTGGTTTTCTAGCGAAAGTTTTTGCGTTACTAGCAAAGCATGAGCTCAGTGTAGATTTAATCACGACCTCAGAAATTAGTGTTGCTATGACTTTTGATAATCCTACGGGTTCAACACAAGCTCTATTAAATTCAACGGTTGTAGAAGAATTAGAACAACTTTGTGAAGTGTCTGTTGAAAACGGATTGTCATTAATTGCAGTAGTTGGAAACAGCATTCATAAAACAAACGGTGTTGGTACTAGTATTTTCGATGCGCTATCTGGCATTAACGTTCGTATGATTTGCCAGGGAGCTAGTGAACATAACTTATGTTTTTTGGTGAACGAAGAGCAAGCGAATGAAACGGTTGAAAAATTACATAACACCTTGTTTGCTTAATTAACTTAAGTTGTATTGAGTTAATTTTTATTTAGTTAAAAGATGCTGATATTTTCAGCATCTTTTACTATGGCTTTATTAAGCTTCATACTCTAGTGGATCTTCAACGTTATTATCGTTAAATGCTTCCATTCGTTCTTGGCATGCACCACATTTCCCACAGGCTTTTTCTCGACCGTTATAGCAAGTCCAAGTTTTACTGTAATCTAAGCCCATTTTTATGCCGTCAGTTAAAATATCAGTTTTAGATACTTCTAAATAAGGACTGAAAATCTCAACGGCTTCATAATTAGCAATTTGGCAAACATCATTCATCTTTTTGACAAACTCAGGACGACAATCAGGGTAAATGGCATGATCCCCGGAATGAGCGCCGTAATAAACTTGCCCCGCGCCTACAGAAACTGCATAGCCAACCGCTAATGAAAGTAATATCATATTGCGATTAGGCACTACGGTCGATTTCATAGATTCAGCTTCGTAATGACCTTCAGGAATTTCAATATTATCCGTTAACGACGAACCCGCTAATAATTGATTTATCGCGGAAATATCTATCACTTTATGTTTGACGTTCAAACTTTTGCAAACAGCACTAGCGAACTCAATTTCTTTAACGTGCCGTTGACCATAATCGAAGGTTAAAGCAAACACCTCTTTATCATCTTTTAAGGCGCGATTAAGCACAGTAAATGAATCCATTCCCCCAGAATAAATGACAACGACTTTTTTGTTAGTTTTGCTGCTGATATTGCTGCTCATATTGGGACTCTCTGAGGTATAATAAAAAACTTGCGCATTCTACTTGAAATTTCTTCGGCAATAAATAGGTAATAAAGAAAGCTGTTATGAGCACAAAATTTAAAATTAACGAATTATTTGAAACAATTCAAGGTGAAGGAGCCTTTACTGGCCAACCATCAATTTTCATTCGTCTGCAAGGGTGTCCTGTAGCTTGTTCTTGGTGTGATACTAAACATACTTGGGAAATCAACGTAGAAGACAAAGTTGATCAACAAACCATGATGAATAAAGCTGTTGAGTCAGATCATTGGGCACAACTTACACCTGAAGAAATAATCCCAATATTTTCTGATAAAAATTATCAAGCAAAACATATTGTCATTACCGGTGGCGAACCTTGTATGGTTGATTTAATACCGCTATGTCAGGTTTTTGAAGCTCAAGGCTTTAGCTGCCAAATAGAAACATCGGGTACGTTTGAAGTCAAAACAACAGAGAAATGTTGGGTAACGGTTTCACCTAAAGTGAATATGAAAGGAGGTTATAAAATCCTGTCATCGGCAATGCAAAGAGCGAATGAGATTAAACATCCGGTGGCAACAGAGCAACATGTTGATGATTTAAAGGCGTTATTAATTGAACATAGCGTCAGTGACAAACCTATTTATTTACAGCCAATCAGTCAAAAAGAACGGGCAACAGAATTAGCGATCAAAACATGTATCGAAAATAATTGGCGTTTATCTATCCAAGTACATAAATATATTGGCATAGAATAAATTTGGTATCCGATCACATTAATTGTATTAGCATTGACTAGTAATAGGTATGGAAATGGTAATAGTTACACCTTGCGGATTATGATGATTATTGGCGAAAATGTTTCCTTGATGAAATTCACAAATTAAACGCGCCATA
>JAQWHO010000155.1 GCA_029249355.1 Thalassotalea sp. | reverse complement strand
GAGTAATCTTCCCATTAAAGAGGCATGATTACCATCTAACTGGTGCAAATCAAGCTTTGGCTGTGTCATGATCACATCATCCCAAGTTAAACCTATTGGGGCAACGCATGCTCTTTGTTTTGAAGATATTTCTAAATGAAGTTGTTGAAGTCGTTTTCCTTCTTCAGCGTTACCTTTTTGTGGATGTTCTGGAAATAAGATAGGAGTTATAGCTAATGACTTAGCCTTACTGATCCAAGTTTTAGCCGGTGCAGTTGGGTAATCTATCGCTCCTGATTGTGAGTATTTTTGCCCTTGCAAAATAATATGTGTCCAGGAGTGATTTTCTAATAACTCTACTCTTCTTTGTTGGCTGCTATTATTGTCTAGGTAACCTCCTCCTGCGTTAATAACTTCAACTTCTGAAGCTGAATTACCAACAATAATTAACGTTTGAATTAAAGTATCTAATCCTGATGTATGACTATTGCCAAACAATAGCACCTGATAATTGTTTGAAAAACGATTGTCTGGAATCGCTAAATTTGAAGTTGATATATCTACTTTAACTTTTGGCTCAGTTTCAACACTGCTGTTTTCTTTAATGGAAGAATCGCTTGAACAAGCAGTTAAAGCACAAAGTAAGCATGCTATTTTTATAATTTTTTGCATAATATTTCCTATGATTAAGTTTATATGCTTTAGTGTGTCAGCTTATTGATTCAACACCATAAAGAGGTGACAATGATTCGATAATGAAATGATAATGGTTGAAATTATAGGGAATTTAATGCGTTTTGCCTTTGGCAGTATTGTCGTAGACACCGAGCAGGTGCTATTAACTAAAAGTGACATCGTACTAGAATGTGAACCTCGCGTTTATGAACTGTTAGTGTTTTTTTGTCAGCATCCTGAAGAGGCTATTTCAAGAGAAGTGCTTGTAAATGAAGTGTGGCGAGGGCGAATTGTAAGTGATGCTGCGGTAAATAGAGCGGTAGGTGAACTGAGAAAGTTAATAGAAGATAATCCGTCTAAACCACAATGGATAAAAACGGTTAGTAAAGTGGGTTATCGGTTCTCAGTTACTCCTACATCGTTTAACAATAAAAATGTCGATACCAAAATTATAGACAAAGAAAACAACCCTAGAAAAAGCTCTGATCCTGCTTTGTCAGAAAAGATTGAAGAATTACCTATAAAGGAACGAACCGAACATCAATTACATATAAATAGTAAAAGCTTCTCAGTTTTACTGTTGATAATCGGTATCTGTTTCTTTGGTTATTATCTTGTGAACTCCTACAAAACTTCTGATGAAGTTGAAATTATTTCCAGAAAACCTGTCAGCTCAACAATGGGAAGTGCATTTAACCCTTTTTATTCTAATCAAACGGATACTTTGTATTATTTACATCGTTCAGAAAAGGAACCGTTAGCACAAGTGTATTCTCAAAAAGGGAATGAATTAGCGCAAAACATCTCTCAAGATAATTCATATTACACAGATGTTGTATCTGACGTTGAAGGCATGATTTATGCGACCAGACTAAATAACCTTGAAGATAGAGACTGTGAAATTGTAAGTTTTGATTTTGCCAGCAATAAATTTCGTAAATTAATCGATTGCGGTAAAAGAGTGGTTACACCATTAGTGATTGATGAAAGTAAAAGAAGACTGATTTATCGATATAGACCGAGTATTTCTGAGCCATATGCGGTGTTTTCTTATCAACTTGATACCGGTAGAAAAGAACAGTTAACTCATCCGGTGCAACTAGGGAATAATATGGGTGACTATGTCTTTTCAATCTCTAAAGATAATCTTACCTTGGCTGTTGTTGAATATGATGGCAACGGTATAGATAAGTTAAAATTGATTGATTTAAATAATAACGAAATACTAGCCAATGTGCCGTTTATCAATAGTGTTTATGGTCTTATCTGGCGTAAAGAAAACCAACTGCTTGTCTCTAACAACGAAGGGTTGTTTGTTTTTAACACTCAAAATTTTACATTAGAAACTATTGAACAAAGTGATCAATTTGGGCGCTTAATGGGTGACCCAATTAGAGGACATATTTATACTGAAAGAGGTCAAACAACGGCCAATATTTATAAGTACTCGCTGACAAGTAACCTTTCAGAACCACTAACAGAGTCGAGTGCTATTAGCCAAAAACCGACATTAGGCAATCATTCAAATCTACTTGCTTTTATTTCAGATAGATCTGGTCAATTAGAAATTTATATTGAAGAAGAGAGGAAAGCTGTTTTTACTGCAACCTTTGATGACCCTATAGAGTATGTAACAGCGATGTCTTGGTCTCCTAAAGATGATAAGTTGGTGGTGAGTATGAACAATGGTTTGTACATTTATTCATTAGCAAATAAAGCTTGGCAAAAGCTAGCGATGGAATTTAGTAAAATTCATCATGTTGCTTTTGTACAAGAGTCGGTAATGTTTAGTGCAGAAGTTGATGGAAAATGGAATATCTGGCAGTTGTCGTTGGCAAATCATGCAATAAAGCAAATAACAACAAAAGGCGGGTATAGTGTACAAGGAAATGCAAACAGCATTTTTTATACAAAGTTTAGCCAAGAAGGGTTATATCAATTTGATTTAGAAACTCAGCAAGAAAAGTTGCTCATTGACTCATACCCCATTGCAGGCTGGCGATATTGGCAATTAAGAGGTGGTAATATTTATTATTTGAAAAATAAGGAATATAACGTACTTAATTTAATGACAGGCAATATTAAGGCATTACATCGTTTTGACAAAAAAATGCCCTTTAGTTGCGAAACTGACTTTAATCACGAATTTTTTGCTTGTGAAAAAATAGAAGTGAATACCAGTAATATATGGCAGTTCAAGTTGTCACAATGATAAAATAGTAACCCTGTAAAAAGTAAGTGTGATTTTCAGGAACAATGGGCGTAAATGTTAGAGCAAAAAAATAAATCTTTTAATTCATTAGAAAACTCACCAGAAATGTTTTCACAATCATCATTAGTCAACCAATATGCGGAACTAGGCTATTTTGTTATTCGAAATTATTTCACTAATGATGAAATATCAGCATTAAGAAAAGTGATATTAACATTTCATGAAAAGTGGAAAAAAGATAATGAGACGTTTTATCGTGAAGAAGCATTCAACTCTTCTTTAATTACCGGTAGCCATTACTTAACACAGGAAGAACGTATTGAATTGTTTAATTTTCTAAGTGCTGAAAAAATGATGAAAATTATTGATGCGCTTATTCCTGTTGATCCTGCATTTATGAATACTCAGTTATTTTTTAATCCTGTTAATCCTCAGCAAAAAGATTTTTGGCATCGTGATTGCCAGTATGATCATGATATTGAAGGTCAAAAACTTGCGATACAAGAGACTCAAGTGCTTCACCTTCGCGTGCCATTGTTTGATGAGCTTGGCATGGAACTAGTTCCGGAAACTCATAAACGTTGGGACAATGAAGAAGAATATAATGTTCGACAGGAAGAAAAGGGCAGAACCAGTGATGAAGCGCTTTCTACAGGAAGAAAAATTAAATTATCTGCAGGTGATTTATTAGTTTTTTCGGCGGATATGATTCATCGAGGTTTATATGGTTTAGACCGATTAGCGTTAGATGTTTTAGTGTTTGATCCGTCCGGTGACTTTGTTGATTATATTGATGATGACTGTTTACCTGAACGCTCTATGCTAAATAAAATTGAAAACCCTCGCATTTATATTAACTCTCTAAATTTAAAACAGATGTAAAATTTTCCTCGTTTACATCTGTTTGTTACTTTAACTCGCGCTAGCGTATATCTATGCTTGTTTTAGCTTTAATGATAATAAAGAAGCGCTAGCTAGAAACGCTGTCGATATCCATAAACAGGCTTGTAAACCATGTTCTTGGTACACCCAACCTGACAGTACTGTACCTATCAATCTTCCCATTGCGTTTGCCATATAATAAAAGCCAACATCGAGTGACACGCCATCTTTGCCTGCGTAACTAACAATTAAATAGCTGTGCAATGAAGAATTAACCGCAAATACAGCACCAAAAATCAACAAACCGACAATGATAGATGCTTGAATGTAAAAGTCGAACTGTAGCGCGAGTGCGATTAATGCAGGAATAATTGTGAGATAACTTGCCCAAATAAAAGCGTCTTTTCCGGATGGCGTTTTGCCTGACTTATTATTCGTAATCATTGGCGCTACTGATTGTACTATGCCGTAACCAATCACCCAGCTTGCCATAAAGCCGCCAACCCACCAATGATCCCAGTTAAACGTTACCGCTAAAAAAACCGGTAAAGCGACGACAAACCAAACATCACGTGCACCAAATAAAAACATGCGAGCCGCCGATAAAATATTGATATCTGCACTCTTTGAAAAAATCTCATTAAATTTAGGTTTGTTTTTCGCTTTACCTAAATCTGCTTTTAATAGTAATAGACTAAACAACCAGACAATCGCTAATATAGCCGCCATTAATATTACCGCACCTTTAAATTCCAGTAAGGTAAGTAATAAGCCGCCAAGAAAAAAACCAATGCCTTTTAAGGCATTTTTAGAGCCAGTTAAAATAGCAACCCATTTATATAATGTCGCTTTACTTTTGTTTTTATTATCTGAGTTTTCGTCAATACTTTCACTCTGGGGAACTAATAACTTTATTGAGCTTTTCGCGCTCATTTTATTTAAATCTTTCGCAATACCCGATAACGCTTGTGCAGCCATAACATAAATAACTGTGAGCATTTCAGCCGGCACCGCTAACATAGCGAGCGCTATAATTTGCAACGCTAAACCTATGTTCATGGTTTTATTTAAGCCAAGTCGGGCGCCAAGCCAACCTCCAACTAGATTGGTGATCACGCCAAAAACTTCATAAAACAAAAACAACATGGCGATGCTTAAAGGACTGTACCCTAACTGATGAAAATACAGCACCACTAACATACGTAATGCGCCGTCAGTTAACGTAAAAGCCCAATAATTCCCTGTGATCACCAAGTATTGTTTAATTTGTGGTGATAATGTCTTTAACGTTAAAAGACTCATTTAAGGTTATTCCTCATTTATGCAAAGCTTAGTTAAAGTACCGATAAACCAACTTTAAGCGCGAGTTCTGCGGTTCTATTCGCGTAGCCCCATTCATTGTCGTACCACACGTAGAGTTTAACTTGAGTATCATTCACCACCATGGTTGAAAGGGCATCTACAATGCTTGAACGTGGATCACCTTTATAATCTATTGATACAAGCGGTCGCTCTTCATAACCTAAAATGCCTTTGAGTTCGTTTGCAGCAGCAGATTTTAGTAACTGATTGACTTCTTCAACCGTGGTGTTTTCTTCAACTTCAAACACGCAATCAGTAATGGAAGCATTGGTTAAAGGTACACGAATCGCATGACCATTTAACTTGCCTTTTAACTCAGGAAATATATGCGTAATAGCAGTTGCTGAACCTGTTGTTGTTGGTATTAAGCTGGTACCACAAGAACGTGCACGGCGTAGGTCTTTATGCGGTGCATCAATGATGGTTTGTGTATTGGTAATGTTATGAATGGTGGTAATTGAACCATGCTTAATGCCAATTTTTTCATGGATAACTTTTACCACCGGTGCGATACAGTTAGTTGTACAGGAAGCTGCAGTAACGATAGGGTGCAAATCTTTATTATATAAATCATCGTTCACGCCCATTACAACATTTAATATACCGTCTTCTTTAACCGGAGCTGTAACGACAACGCGCTTTACGCCTTGATCTAAATAAGCTTGTAATAAAGCTTTAGTTTTTATTTTTCCAGAAGCTTCAATGACTACATCACATTTTGACCAGTCAGTGTCTTGGATCGAAGTATTCTGTGTGCAAGTGATACTTCTATTGTTGATGATCATGACTTCGCCATCACTTGTTTTTTCTGCGTTTGCTTCACTTCTTGCTTCGTGATGCCAACGACCTTGTACTGAGTCGAAGTTTAATAAATGCGCCAGTGTTTCTGCGTTACCAGCCGGATCATTAATGTGTACAATTTCAATATCGTCCCAATCAAATGCTGCTCGCATTGTTAAACGTCCCATACGACCAAAACCGTTGATACCTATTTTAATTGTCATACTATTTCCTTAAATTTTTGCGTTAAAATAATCTAGCTGAAAAGTGTTTTTTAGCGAATTTGGTCTGATTTTCTGAACGGTTTCTATGACCTTGCTACTTGGGTAACCAAATTCTAATAATATCAGGCCAATAACTAGGCCAGTGCGACCAGAGCCACCTTTGCAATGCACTGCAATTGTTCCTTTATTACTCAATAACTTTAAGATGCTTTTTTTATGTGATTGCCATTGGCTTTCAAATATCTGATTTGGAGCTTCGTCATCTAATATCGGTAGTTGCAACCAAATAATGTCATTTTCTGCGCAGGCGTCAGGTAATCTTTGTGCTGAGAGTCTTATCATTTCTTCATCAAACATTAGCGTCAGTAACATATCAGTGCCAGCTTGTTTTAATGTGCCAACAGCATCAGCTAACTTTGCTTCTTTAGTGCCTGGGCATGGCGTAAAAATAAGTTGAGCGCCATTTTCTAGCGTTAAAATATCAAAAGGGTGAGATATCATTTTTAGTGATTCCAATTATAAATGTTACTTAAATCTGCATTACTTAAACCAGTGTTGCGTGCGGTTTACGATATAAACCAGTGACAACATCACAGGCACTTCAACAAGAACACCAACAACTGTTGCGAGTGCTGCACCAGAATGAAGGCCAAAGAGTGATATAGCGACAGCAACCGCCAACTCAAAAAAGTTTGAAGTACCAATTAAAGAGGCAGGTGCAGCAATGTTATGAGGCAGTTTTAACCATTTCGCTGCAAGGTAGGCAATAATGAAAATACCATAGGTTTGGATCATTAATGGTATGGCAATTAACCCGATAGTTTCTGGCTCTGAAATAATCGTATTCGCTTGAAAGCCAAATAATAAAACGACGGTCGCGAGTAAACCCATTATTGACCAAGGTTTTAAGGTTGCTAATAATTGATTGAGCGAGCCTTCTCCTTGACGTTTATTTAATATTTTTCGTGTAATGATACCGGCAATTAAAGGTAATAAAACGTATAACACCACTGAAATAAGTAATGTTTGCCAAGGGACTTGGATATCACTTACGCCAAGTAATAATGCTGAAATAGGCGCGAAAGCGAATATCATAATCACATCATTTACTGATACTTGTACTAAGGTATAGTTAGCATCACCTTTTGTTAATTGTGACCAAACAAAAACCATTGCAGTACAGGGTGCTACACCGAGTAAAATCATTCCGGCAATATATTCTTGTGCAGATGCAGGATCGACTAAATCGGCAAATAAGCTATGAAAAAATAACCAACCTAATGCAGCCATTGTGAATGGTTTGATGAGCCAATTAATGACAATCGTTAGTATTAAGCCTTTTGGATTTTTGCCAACATCTTTAATGGATGAAAAATCAATTTGCACCATCATTGGATATATCATTACCCAAATAAATACGGCAACGACAATGTTGACATGAGCTATTTCAAAATTAGCGATAGCCTGAAAGATATCAGGTTGCCATAGGCCAAATACGACACCCAGGACTATAGAAATAGCTACCCAAAGTGATAAGTAACGTTCAAAAATACCCATAGATTTTCCTTTAATACTTTATAAAATGTTGAATTAGGTTATAAATCATTGACAAAAACTGGCTTTATTTGGCCTATTATTCATTTCGTTTAAACGTTGTAATTCTGTAGTGATTAATGGCACGTTATTTTCTGTTGTTTGCGCGATCACTGACTTTGCCCAAAGCGGTAATTCAGGTGTAATTCGATAGAACACCCATTGGCCATGTTTTCTACCTGTGAGTATGTTTGCTTTCTTAAGCACGGCTAAATTGCGTGAAACTTTTGGTTGGCTGTCTTCGTCTAATGCTGCCATTAATTCACAGACGCAAAGTTCGCCGTGATAGTGAGTTAACATTAATGTTTTTAAACGGATATCGTCAGTGAGACATTTGTAAAAAGCTAATGGGTCAAAACCGGCTAAATATTTGTCAGTGCTTTGCTCGTAATCCTTGTTGTGGCTCTTTTCTTCTACTAATAAAAACATTGATAAACGGTTATTTAACTCGTTAAGTGTTGCTGAAAAAGGATTACTACCAGAACGAGTTTTAGGATCAGGGAAGTCCCATGCTAATTGCTTTTCTGCTTGAGGGTAATTCCTGCATTCACTATTCGCTTTGTCGCACAGCGTGATCACGTAATCAAAATTTACACCGTCAAATTCACTGATGTTTTTAGACTTTAGACTACTTGCGTTTAAGCCAAATTTACTTAATGCATCAATAGCACGTACATCAACAGTTTCAGGTGAGGTTCCTGCACTAAATACATCAAACTTATCATTCGCTTTATGTCTCAGTAACGCTTCAGCCATTTGTGACCTTGCTGAATTTCCAGTGCAAAGGAAAAGTACTTTTTGTTTATTTGTTTTCGTTGGAGAGTTTGTTAGCACCTGTTTGGTTAAATCATTCATATAACTTCACTAACTTTTAATATGTGAAATATTGTATATGCATAATTTCATATGTAAAGAGATAAAAGGGGGATTTATGTACAAAAAAGCGAGCCTTAGCTCGCTTTTAATTTTAACACTTCGACTTGTTAAACAATTGCTAAATATTAGCGCTTAAATGTTAGACATTGAATCTAAAGTGAACAACATCACCGTCTTTAACGCGATATTCTTTACCTTCTAAACGCCATTTACCAGCTTCTTTAGCGCCTGATTCGCCGTTGAATTCAATAAAGTCATCATAAGCAACCACTTCTGCGCGAATGAATCCTTTTTCAAAATCAGTATGAATAACACCTGCTGCTTGTGGCGCGGTAGCATTCTGTTTAACTGTCCAAGCTCTTACTTC
>JAQWHO010000154.1 GCA_029249355.1 Thalassotalea sp. | reverse complement strand
CACCTGCCAATAAAGAAAAAGTGATTACTGCAGTAGTGATTGATTTAATTTTATTCATAATAACGCTCCAAAAAGTAACTGAAATTGTTTTTAACTGATTTCGCATAATTGCTGTGTACAACTTAATAGTGGCGTTTTTTTCAAGAAAAGTTGCAAAAGTATTAGTGGTGAATGTAAGGAAAATCTACCTACATAATTTGATAGGTCTTATATTAATCACTTGATTCAAAAAGAAAAACAAACCTTATTGGAAGGCAATTAGTTTAAGTTATGTCATAGACTTTTACATTCATCACTAAAATGACACAAATTAACCGTGCAATATGTCAATCGTCGCATGACGGTTAACAGGTATATTCTAAATTTCCAGTAGATA
The DNA here is from genome assembly GCA_029249355.1 of Thalassotalea sp. Lineage (GTDB taxonomy): Bacteria > Pseudomonadota > Gammaproteobacteria > Enterobacterales > Alteromonadaceae > Thalassotalea_H. The sequence goes on along the minus strand of JAQWHO010000154.1, from coordinate 7,076 downwards.
TTTATTGCAATTTTACAGAAAAAAGGTACTCTACTGTCTTTATATACAGCTCTTGTGGTGTTCGTCTCTTCGTTTATGATGGACTTACTTGAGTAGCATTTAGTTAAATAAGGGAAAGCAATGGCCGTTGAAAGTCGATTTGTTGTCATAAGACAAGGTGTGGAGGTAGAAACATTTATGGATAAGAAAGCCGCAGATGAATATGACAAGATGTTAGATATGGCTGACAATCTTGCTGAGTTATTCGAAAATGCCACACTTGAATTGTCTGAAAGTATGCGAGAAGAATTAAGTGTATATATCGCACAAAACAGAGAAGAGGTGTTAATAGCTTTACAAGCGAAAAAACCAAAAGCAGCCAAGAAACCCGCGAGTAAAGCTGCAGTTCAAAGCGATGTTAACAATGATAAAGATAAAAAAAGTGCTGCAGCTTAGTCGTTAGAATCTAACTTTATGATTGAATATCAGTTGATCCGTAGCGATAAACGGAAAAGTATCGCTTTGCAGGTGAAACAAGGAACTGTGACCGTTAGGGCGCCTAAATATGTAAAAGAAAGCTATATTCAGCAGCTAGTTTTACAAAAAACACCCTGGTTGGAGGCAAAGCTTTTACTGCAAAAAGAAGTACAAGAACAGCAGCAAGACAATAAACATTTAAGTTTTCAAAAAATTTCCTTTACTGATAAAGGTTGCCTTTGGTTGTATGGGCAAAAGAAGAGTATCACAATCAATTTTTCTAAAAAAACCGCAATTGAAAGTTTTGAAGAATCCATCAATATATCTCTGCTAGAGCGCTATCAAAAGGTTACAGAGTTACAGCAGAAAAAAGTGATTAAACGTCAGGTTGAAGCATGGTTTAAAGCACAAGCGACCGAGATATTAACGGAAAAAACTGAACGATTTAGCCATCTACTCAATTTATTTCCAAGTGATATTAACGTTAGACAATATAAAGCGCGCTGGGGAAGTTGTAATAATCGAGGACAACTAAGTTTTAATTATTTATTATTAATGACTCCTGATTGGGTTATTGATTATGTGGTTATTCACGAACTTTGTCATTTAAAGCATCTAAATCACAGTCGCCAATTTTGGTTATTAGTTGAATCTCACTTCCCTCGTTATAAAGAAGCAAAGTACTGGCTTAAGTTACACCAAACTCAACTACAGTGGCCTAGTCATTAAATTTACTTCCATTTATACTGTTTCTTGCCATGTAGAATAAGATGTTGATTTTATTGTAAATATATATCGATATCTTAACCTTAAAACGTAGCAATAATACTTTTAATTCTGTTCGAATAATTTTAATTTTCCTTATTTTTTTAAACCAACTTTATTGGTAATCAAAGAGTTATTTTGTATTGGCATGATAATGGCTTGTATTTTATACAAATAATAAGAAAAAGCTTTTACGTCAATAAAGTGACTAGAAAACTAAAAAGAGGAATGGTTATGAAGGTAAATAGATATAATTGGAAGATGGCTTGTATTTATGCAGTTTCAGCCTTTTTGTCCGTTGCCGTGTTAAAAGTTGTATTAGGCTTTTAAAACATCCTTGAAGTTCCCGCTTCATTTCGCCGTACAAATACAACAGGAGGTTGTATTTGTACGGTTGTATAAAATTAAGAAAATAATTTTATTTACATATTTATCAATAGCTTAATTTTTAATTGTTCTAGTCATTATAAATCAGCTTAAAAAAAAATCATAAATTGTGCTTTTATCCGTTAACAGCCCGACATTTTTAAGGTAAATTACACTCATTAAAAAATAATAATAATAGGAACGCCCATTTCATGAGTTTGTCAGTCCTTATATGTGATGACTCCAATATGGCTCGTAAACAGGTATTAAGAATTTTACCTGAATCACTGTCTGAAAATGTTCAACTTGCCACTAATGGTGTTGAAGCGTTAGAAATATTGAATAATCAACCAATCGATGTACTTTTTCTTGACCTTACCATGCCTATTGTAGACGGCGTAGGTGTATTACAGGGGATTAAAGAAGCAGGCATTAGTGTAAATGTTTTTGTTATTTCAGCGGATATACAACCTGAAATGCAAAATAAAGTTTTAGAACTAGGTGCGAAAGCTTTTCTTCGTAAACCCGTTCAATTAGATGTACTTACTACACATTTAAAACAACATGACATTATATGAACAACGTTAATTTAAACGAAGATCAACAAGACTGCTTACAAGAAATTATTAATGTGGCAATGGGACAGGCGAGTGATCAACTTGCTCGTTATCTAGATACCTTTGTTTACTTAAAAGTTCCCAGTATTGAACAAGTAAGCGCTCAACATTTATCCGATACCTTAAAATATGAAGCACAGTCTGTTGCTGTTGTTAGCCAAGGTTTCTTTGGTTATGAAGGGATCAGAGGTGAAGCATTGTTGATGTATCAACCGAAAGATTCAGATCGTTTAGCTGATTTACTGGGTTATGAACCAGATGAATTATCGGTAGAAGAACAAATTATTGATTTAAGTTCAATACTCACAACAACATTTTTAAATGTTTTCGCTAGTCAAATTGATAATCAAATGTCTTATAGTGCTCCTCGATTATTGTTTTCGAGTAATGCTGATAATAATACCTCAAGCCAATCTTCTATTTCTGAACATATTCAACATAACTCATTTAATTGGGATACAGCCCTCAAAGTTAAAATTTCTTATCAAGTGACGGATTATTCGTTTAACTGCGATATGATTTTATTAATACCAGAATCGGCCATTATTAATATCACGTCTGTGATTGATCGAATTCTGGAAGAATACTAGTGTCAGCTAATCCCTTCTGTACAACTATTGCTGAGCAGTTAAATACTGGCATTTTAATATTAGATTTAGACTATAACATTGTTGAGTGGAATAGATTTTTCGCGATACATGCTCATAAAGATGCTAAAGAAGTTATCGGGAAAAATGTTTTCACCGCTTTTCCAGAACTACCTCAAAAATGGTTTGAAAGAAAACTATCTAGCGTAATTCAATTAAATACCCAAAGCTTTTGTTCATGGGAACAGCGTCATCATTTGTTTGAACTATCTCATACTAGGCCTATCACTACTGATAGCCATTTTATGGCGCAAAATTGTACGTTTTTACCGATAGAAACGGATAAAGTTATCAGCCATATTTGTATCTTAATTGAAGATGTCACTGATGTTTGTCATTACCAAACTAAATTAAATAAGGTGCTAGACGAGCTTGCCAAAGCGAATAGAATTGATGGTTTAACGCAAGTGTTTAACCGTAAACATTGGGAAGAATGTTTAGATAAAGAGTTTTCACGTGCTCGTCGATATGATCATGGTTTAGCATTGATCATGTTTGATTTAGATCATTTTAAATTACTCAATGACACCTATGGACATCAATGTGGTGACACTGTATTAATTGAAACTGCTCAGAAAATTAGCTCGTTGCTAAGGTTATGTGATCAGTTTGGCCGATATGGTGGAGAAGAGTTTGCTGCCATTTTACCTGAGACTGATCTCATTGGCGCAGTAGATGTTGCCGAACGTATTTGTAAAGAAATAGAAAAACTTGTAATTAAATTTCAAGATAAGGATATTCGAATTTCTACAAGTGTCGGTGTTGCTACGATTAACCCTAATGACAAACGTTATGAAGACCTTATTTCAAATGCAGACCTTGCTCTGTATGAAGCTAAGGCGACAGGTCGTAACAAGGTTTGTTCAGCTAAAGAAATTGAATATATCCTTGAAGAATAAATATTTATACGATTTTATCTACGTTTATTCATAAATCATCTAATTCTATTCATAAATATGTATTGACAGAAAATTACATTTAAGGCATTTTATCCCCATGAAAAATATTACACGCCACACCATTATTATTACCACCACCACCCTCATTGGGATGGCGGTCATTGGCTAGCGTGTAAAATATAATATTTTATCAAAGCCCGTGACCATAGGTTACGGGCTTTTTTCGTTTTTAGAGGAAGTAAAAATGCGTGTGTTAAAATTTGGTGGTTCGTCGTTGGCATCTGCCGAACGTTTTGTTCAAGTTGCTAAAATCATCAAAAATCAAAGTTTGTCTTCAGCCGTTGCTGTAGTTGTTTCTGCGCCACAAGGTGTCACTAATCATTTGGTGGCTATGGCAGAAAATATTTCTGATGAAATAAAATTACAAAATGATCTCAAACATTTTAGACATGCCATAGAAACCATTATTGAAGACCTTGCTGCAACGCTACCAAGTTTTGATGTTAAACACGCTGAGCAAATGTTGGCAAATTGGGAGCATCAATTAGGCCGCTATTTACAAGGCGCCACAATGCTTTCATATTGCCCAGATCATATTCGAGCAATTATTATTAGTATTGGCGAACGTATGAGTGTCGCTATTTTAGACTCAGTCTTACGCACTAGTGATATTGAAGTTTCTCTTTTAGAGCCAGAAAAATTCCTCAGAACTAACGATGTTTCGTTAAATGCCTTAGCTGACTTAGTGTTATGTAAAGAAAAATTCCAAGTACAATACGACAACTTGAACACAGTTTCTTTAATGCCGGGCTTTATTGGCGTTGATAGCAAAGGACAAGTAACAACCTTAGGTCGGAATGGCTCTGACTATTCAGCAGCCGTATTAGCGGTGTGTACGCAGGCAGAATGTTGTGAAATTTGGACTGATGTCGATGGCGTATATAACGCTGACCCACGTTTAATAAAAGAAGCGAGTTTATTAGATTATTTGTCCTATCAAGAGGCGATGGAACTATCATATTTTGGTGCAAGTGTTCTTCATCCAAAAACGATTGGTCCTATCGCTCAATATCATATCCCTTGTTTAATTAAAAATACGGGTAATCCTGAAGCACCAGGCACGTTAATTGCAAATGAAAATGATCAGAAAAAACAAGTGAAAGCAATTTCAAATCTTGACGACCTTACTATGGTTAACGTTTCTGGCCCTGGTATGAAAGGCATGGTTGGCATGGCTAGTCGCGTTTTTGCGACGATGAGTCGTGACAATATTTCAATTGTTTTGATCAGCCAATCTTCAAGTGAATATTGTATTAGTTTTTGTATCCATTCATCTGATGCCCGTTTAGCTGAAGAAAGCTTAAAACAAGAATTTGAATTAGAACTACTTAATGGCTTATTAGAGCCTATCGCGCTTAAAAGTGATCTTTCTATTGTTTCATTAGTTGGTGATGGAATGCATCATCAGCAAGGTGTCGCCGCTAAATTTTTTAGTTCACTCGCACAAGCTAGAGTAAATATTGTGGCGATTGCTCAAGACTCTTCTGAACGTAGTATATCTGTTGTGATAGAGAAGCGTAAATGTACAGATGCAATGAAAGTAAGTCATCAAAACTTCTTTTCTCACAAGCCAACGATTGATGTATTTCTTGTGGGCTGTGGCGTTGTAGGTAGTGAACTTATTGCCCAAATTGCGCGTCAGCAGCCAAAACTTAGAAAACAAAATATTTCATTAAAAGTGTATGGAATAGCCAATAGTAAAGGGATGGTTTTTGACGAGAATGGTATTGATTTAGAAAATTGGCAACCTTTATTAGCGAGCGATTCAGATAAAAAAGCGTTACCAGTAACCGCTGGAAATATTAAAGCGTTTGTTCGTGAAAACCATTTAATTAACCCGGTGATTGTTGACTCAACGTCAAATGAGTCACTTGCAATGAGCTATGTTGATTTCTTAAATGAAGGTTTTCACGTTGTTACGCCGAACAAAAAAGCGAATACTGACTCGTGGGAATATTATCAAGCACTTCGCACAGCGGCGCAAAAAACTAACCGTCGATTTTTGTATGAAACTACCGTTGGTGCTGGTTTACCGGTTATTGATACTTTACAAAGCTTAATAAAAGCAGGCGATGAATTACAACAGTTTGAAGGCGTGTTATCAGGTTCATTATCATATATATTCGGTAAGTTAGAAGAGGGTATGACATTATCGGAAGCTACAGCTATTGCGAAAGAAAATGGTTTTACCGAGCCAGATCCTCGTGATGATTTAAGTGGTATGGATGTCGCACGTAAATTATTGATCATGGCGCGTGAAGCGGGAATGAAATTAGAGCTTTCTGATATTCAAGTTGACTCTGTGTTATCTGAAGATTTTGATGATAGTGGCGATGTTGCTACTTTCATGAAAAACCTAGAAAAATTAGACTCACCTTTTGCTGATAGAATTGCTGCAGCAAAATCAGAAGGGAAAGTGTTACGTTATATTGGTAATATTATTGATGGAAAATGCCAAGTGTCGATTGAAGCGGTTGGAAAAGAACATCCATTATATGGTATTAAAGATGGTGAAAATGCATTAGCTATTCATAGCCGTTATTATCAGCCATTACCGTTTGTATTGCGTGGCTACGGCGCTGGTGCAGCTGTCACTGCAGCCGGTGTTTTTGGTGACTTATTAAGAACACTTGCTTGGGAGCAACAACACTAATGAGTGAAAACAAACAAAAGGTTTCAGTTTTTGCTCCGGCATCAATTGGCAATGTCAGTGTTGGTTTTGACGTTTTAGGTCTCGCGGTAAAGCCAGTTGATGGAACGCTACTAGGTGACGTAGTTTCTGTTGAAGCGAGTGCGTCAGATAGCTTAGTTGTTGAAGGTGAATTTGCTAAAAAATTACCGGGTGAGCCTACAGATAATATTGTTTGGCATTGTTTGCAGTTATTTAATACAGCATTAACTAAAGCTAACCAATCAGTTGAAACGGTTAAATTAACACTAGAAAAGAAAATGCCGGTAGGCAGTGGTTTAGGTTCTAGCGCATGTTCTGTTGTTGCGGCGCTTGAAGCGCTTAATTGTTACTATAAAACGAACAATGACTTTAGTTTCGATAAAGAAAAAATGCTCTTTATGATGGGGCAAATGGAAGCGCAAATAAGCGGCAGCTTACATTATGATAATGTCGCGCCTTGTTATTATGGCGGTATGCAATTAATGGTGCCAGATAGCAACATTATCACCCGTACTTTACCGTCATTTGACGATTGTTATTTTGTTATGGCGTATCCTGGCATTGAAGTTTCAACCAAAGCGGCTCGTGATGTTCT
>JAQWHO010000153.1 GCA_029249355.1 Thalassotalea sp. | reverse complement strand
AAAAAAGCGTAACTGCTACAATTGGTGCTACAATGAAGTCAGCAAATATTCCTCATTTATACCTTCGTAATGGTATCTATTACTATCGCAATTAATCCCGTTGGAAACCTTAAATATTTCTTATAAGAGCAAAACATAAGTATTTCTGCTTGGCATGTAAACAGCGATAAGCTCAAGTTGTTTTCTTAATAAAATTTAATGGTTGTCTACGTTGATCTGTTTGTATATATTATTGTACGTATATCTAATAAGGAAATTACATGTCCCTAGAAGTAGTAGAGCCAGAAGAGCAAATAAGTACTAAAGAATTTGATATATTTGAACTTCTTCCGGGTAAAATGTTAGATATTCAAATTAATCACCCTGTTCAAGTTCGACTTAAAGTGCCTTTAATTGGTTATGAACTCGGCAATTATATTATTTTAAAGTACCCTAATGTACCTAGTGCAACAACATACAGTGATGTCCTTGTTGAAGGTAATGTTGTAGTTGTCCGATATTTATTGGAAGGGGATAAAGGTTGCTGCTTTGCCTTTAGAGCTACGATAAGAACTATTACCCAAAAGCCTGAAAAATTTTTAATTTTATCTTACCCTAAAAAAATTGAAAATCGCCAGTTAAGGCTTCATCAACGTATATCTATGCACCTTCCTGCGGCAATTTCTCTAAATGAACCTAATCAAAGTAATGTTAGAATTAACGGTATTATTGGTGACTTATCGTTGAAAGGTTGTGGCTTTACTTTTAAAGCGGATAACGACTCAATTAAAGTAAATGAGCGAGATATTTTTATTTGTGTGGCTCATCACATTAAAGGGGAAATTTTGATCCCTGCTAAGGTTTGTAATAGTAGAAATGAGAATGGCAGGGTAAATGTAGGTATTCAATTTAAAGAAGGTGATAAACAAGTGTTATCGTTGCTCGACCACTTGTTTATCGATAAAAGTAGTTTATAAAAACTAATTATTATGTAATTTCATAAACTCGAGCGATTTATTTATCGCTACTTTAACGTTACTTTCCATTTCAAAGCGTTCAGAGGCAGGCAAATAAAAAGCCATATCTACTTCGTGTCGAATATATCTGTTTGGTAACTGGTTTAAAACAACGCAAGTTAAATCAGCGATAAAATCTGCATCATATGTTTCTTCAAGCTTTAACGCGGCAAAATGTAGAACAACTAATTTTTCATAATAGTTATGAATATCATCTGAAATTTTCATGATTAACCTCTTGAGTTATTTTTATTAAGCCTACTGCTAGATGAAATAAAAAGCTAATTATTTTCTCTAGAAAAATCATTTTTTTAGCTGTTAATAACTGTTAACGCTTTTCACTCATCTCTATTTGTCTTTCAAGTTTCGAGATTGCTTGTCGACATCTTCCGAGTCTTTGATGCAATACTAATAATTCATCCGAAACTTTGTCTTTAGTATTTTTTGTTGCTTGAGAAAACTCTAATTGTTTTTGCTCTAACATGTCTAATAAACGTCGTTCGAATTCATGCGTTTCTGATAATTTTTGATATAAAGATTGAGTTGGTTGTATAAATGATTGCGCCGCTTGACGGTATTTTTTATTTTTAAGCATCTGAATATGTTGTTTAGAGGCTTTGTTTTGAGAACTATTGGCATTAATAGCATTTTTAATTGCAGAAATTTGTTGTTCGATTAAGGCTAATCTAGCATAAGAAAATTGTACTTTTTTTGCTTTAATCAGTGATGCTAATTCATCTGTTTTTTTTCTAATTTCATCAACATAATGAGAAAGTTTATCGCTATTTGTGCTAAAGAGTGTTTCCGAAAAAACAGGGTTGTCTTTACGGAGTGAGAATGACTTGTTTTTACTATTAGCTAAATCAACTTCTACAGCCTGTGTATGTAATGAAGATAATATGTCGTTAATCTTGGTAAATGAGGAGGATGACATAATAAATTAACCTACTGAACCCAAGCTTGATAGCCTAGATTAAATGACATACAGACGACAACTACAATAAATACGGGGCGGATAAATTTATTACCAAATTTAATCGCCCAATGAGCACCGACCCATGCACCAAGCATAATAAAAACTCCCATTGCAACACCTAGCAACACATTGACATATCCCAAATAAATAAATGTTAATAAACTAAAGAAGTTACTAATAAAGTTGGTTGAACGAGCTAAGCCGCAACTAAGAAGAATATTTATTTTATACAAGGCACTTGATGATGACGTCCAAAAAGCTCCGGTACCAGGCCCGGCAATGCCATCATAAAACCCTAAAATTAAGCCTTGTGATGCCTGCTTTACTTTTAATACTGGTGTTTTTTCAGGTAATCCGTGATCATTACTTACCGTTCCTTTTGCGAAGAGTGTATAAATAGCGGTGGAAATAATAAGTATCGGTAATGCTTTATCTAAGAATTCTACGGAAAGATATTTTACAATGAGTGTGCCAATCACTGCGCCAATAGCGGTAAAGATTATTGAAATACGCCAAAAAGATATGTCGAAAAGCTTTTTTTTATAAAAGGTAATTGAAGCTGTGAGAGAGCCAAAAGATGCGGCCAGTTTATTTGTGCCCAGTGCTACGTGAGGAGGAAGCCCCGCTGTTAATAATGTGGGAACCGTTAACATACCACCGCCACCTGCAATTGCATCAATGAGTCCAGCGAGAAAGCCAACACTACAAAGTGTTATCCATAACTCAAAATTTAATACAACTTCCATTAACGGTAATATTTCCAGCTCATATATCTAGTTGCTCAGTCTATCATATTGTTAAGTGAACAGAACACGCTATTTTTTGAAGAGTTTTGCCCTTGTTACAATTTAATTTGTACAGTTTTTATCAAACAATGTCTCTTTATCTTTACGTTAAGGGGAGGTTTTTTTTATCTACTTGAAAATACAGGTTTATTTTTTTTGTAGTGTTTCTTTGTTTTTGATTGTATTAGTTCGCGTTAGATTGGCTATTGTCGGTTAAGTCACTAAAAAATAGGGGTTATTTAAGAGAGTTTAGTTTTTTTGCTTGTAGATGAAAATTTATAATGTATATAATTTTAATTTGTTACTGAAGTATTAAGTAACTGAAATATAGTCATATTAAAAATACAATTTGTATGTGTATTTGTAATTATTGTTACTGAATAGTTACAAATGGTATTGACCCAAAACGGATATTAAGTTTACTATCGGTACTGACAGATCAGGTCAATGACCAAAATTATTAACAAACGAAGCAATATAGCTTCGACTTTAAACACTAGAATCACGAAAGTGATCCAGGGAGAAAATATGTATAGCAATAGCAAAATAGCTAAAGCTGTTCGTCTTGCCATGATTTTTGGTGCAGGCGCAGCAACAGCAGTTTCAACTTCAGCGGTATCAGCTGAAGAAGAAGAGTCAGCTGAAAAAGTTGAGCGTATAGAAGTTACTGGTTCTCGTATCAAACGTGCCGATATGGAAACTTCAAGCCCAATTCAAGTAACAAGCGCAGAAGACATTGAAATTTCAGGTTTGACTCGTGTAGAAGATATGCTTAACACATTGCCTCAAATTGAAGCATCTTCAACAATTTTCTCATCAAACGGCGCAAGTGGTCGTGGTGGTATCGATATGCGTGGTTTAGGCGCACAACGTACATTGGTTCTTATCAATGGTCGTCGTATGCAACCAGGTGGTGGCTCTTCAGGTGCTGCAGATGCTAACGCTATTCCGGGTGCTCTAGTTAAACGTGTTGAAGTAATGACCGGTGGTGGTTCTTCTGTATACGGTGCTGACGCGGTTGCCGGTGTTGTTAACTTCGTAATGGATGATGACTTTGAAGGTTTAGAGATTGATTTAATTGGTGGTGGTTATCAGCACAATAATGATAACTCATACCTCCAAGGTTTAATGGACAAAAGAAATTTTGAATACCCTACAGGTAGTTCAGATATCGAAGGTAAAAACTATGGCTTAGAAATCACTATGGGTAGTGACTTTGCTGACGGTAAAGGCCACGCAGTTGCATACGCTACATGGAAACGTAACAACGAAATGAAGTTTGGTACTCGTGACTACACTTCTTGTGCACTAAATGCTACAGCTACAGCTTGTGGTGGTTCAGGTAACGCAGTTATTCCTAACTTTTACTTAAGCCCATTAAACTCTAGTGGTTCTTTTGATTGGGGTAACTATGAGTATTTAACATTAACTCCAGATAGTGGTTTCCAACCTTCTTCAGGTAACGTGTATAACTATAACCCAGTGAACTTCTTCATGCGTCCAGATGAAAGATACTCACTTGGTACTTTCGTTAATTATGAGATTAATGATAACTTCATGCCGTACATGGAAATGATGTACATGCGTGACCAAACTAAAGGTCAAATCGCAGAATCTGGTACTTTCTTCAACGAAGAATACCGCATTGATTTTGATAGCCCATTAGTTAGTGATGCACAACGTGCTTATATGGCAGATGCATTTGGTTTAGCTTCTGGTGACCAATTTGCTACATATATCGGTAAGCGTAACGTTGAAGGTGGTGCTCGTGCATCATTAATCCAACATGATTCTTTCCGTATCGTATTAGGTTCTGAAGGTGAAATTAACGATACTTGGTCATACGATGCAAGCATTCAAGTAGGTTCAACTACTGTAACTAATGCATATATTAACGATTTCTTCGCACCACGTATTACAACAGCATTAAGTGCTAATGGCGAAAGCTGTGCTAATACTGCTGATTGTGTGCCATATGAAGTATTTACTTACCAAGGTGTTACAGAAGAAGCTGCTGGCCTATTAACAGGTGTTGCTGCAAGATCTGAACTTTCTGACCAATTTATCTTTAGTGCATATGTTACTGGTGAATTAGACTTTACAATGCCAGGTGCTGATACTCCTGTTGCGGTTGTATTTGGTACAGAGTACAGAAAAGAAGAATATGAGCGTATTGTTGATGAAGTATACGACAAAGGCTTATTATTAGGTCAAGGTGGTCCAACTAAAGCATTAATAGGTGGCTACTCAGTTCGTGAACTTTATACTGAAGCAAGTATTCCACTTCTTGAAGGTAAAGAGTTTGCTGAATCGTTAATTCTTGAATTAGGTTACCGTTATTCTGATTACGACACTACTGGTGCAGAGCCAACTTATAAAGTTGCTTTAGACTGGACTCCAGTTGAAGATTGGAAAGTACGTGCAAGTTATAACCGTGCGGTTCGTTCACCAAACATTGGTGAAATGTTCGCTAGCGGAGGTTTAGGTTTATGGTCTGGTGAAGATCCGTGTGCTGGTTCTACTCCATCTTTCACTGCTGCACAATGTGCTAACACAGGTGTAACGGCTGCTCAATACGGTAACATTGCTTCTAGCCCTGCTGGTCAATATAACGGTATTTATGGTGGTAACCCTAACTTGTCACCAGAAATTGCAGATACTTTATCGCTAGGTCTAGTAGGTCAATTAACTGATGAAATCGATTTCTCAGTAGATTACTGGAAAATTGAAATTGATGAAGTTATTGGTACAGTAAGTGAAGATGTAACATTAACGCAATGTGCTGAAACAGGTCTTGCTGCATTCTGTGACAACATCACTCGTAACAATGGTGGTAGTCTATGGGCTGGCCAACAAGGTTATATCACAGCAACTAACATCAACCTTGCTAGCCGTAAATGGGAAGGTGTAGATATTACTGCTGCATATAATACTGAATTAAATGGTAACCCATTTAGCGTTACTTTAGTTAGTACTTATATGATGACTAAAGAGTTTACTCCACTTCCAGGTAACACAGATGCAATCTACGATTGTGCTGGTAATATCAGCGCTAAATGTTTCCCTCAACCAGAGTGGAGAAGCGTGATCAATGCTAACTATGACCTAGGTGATTTCGGCTTAAATGCTAAAATTCGCTTAATGGGCGAAGTTAACAATGGCGATTACGATGGCGATGATAACGATGATTACTTAGTAGGTACGGGTATTGATGCTCAAACTTACCTTGATTTAAGTGTTCGTTACACTGTTTCTGAAAATGTTACTACACGTTTTGGTATTAACAACATTTTAGATGAAGAGCCACCAATGACTGGTAACACAATGGGTGCTGGTGCATTCTATGACCAATTAGGTCGTTACATTCATGGTTCAGTTTCTTTAACTTTCTAATAAAAAGTTAAAAAACTAAATAAAGCGGCAAACTGAAAAGTTAGCCGCTTTTTTTTATGTTAAAATTTTAGCTATAGCGTAAACCGAAAAGCGTAAAAAATAATTTCAATGAAACAAGACCTATCGATTAAACATGCTTTGTCACTGCTTAATTCAAATAAGCAGGAAGAAGGCTTAAAAGTCCTCAAACAGCTAATAAAAGATGACCCTAGTGATATTAATGCCCATCAAGTGATGGTTAAAATTGGCTTTAAAAATAAAGATCATGCCTTAGCTGAAAATCATTTATTAGCATTAAGAACACTTCAACCATCATCCAATCATTATTTACAACCTTTGATTGAACTTTATAGTTATCAAAAACGGTGGGGTGATTTATCTTCATTATTTTTAGAGTTAGCATTAAAACAGCCATCCAATGCGACGACTCAATTTAATTGTGGATATTACTTAAAGCTTGCAGGAAAGTTTGATGAAGCGATTAAATTTTATAAACAAGCTTTAGCGTTGGGAATAAGTGATGCGTATGAAGTCTATTTAAATATAGCGATAATTTATAGTGAACACTTATCGGAGCCTGAAAAATCCATAGAATTGTTATCTACCGCGATAGAAAAATATCCTAATCAAGACTCATTAAAATACAACTTAGCAAATGTTTATGAGCAATTGGGTAACAAAGAATTAGCTTTCTCAATGTTTCAAAGTGCTTTTTCTCAAAACCCTTCAAACTTTGACGCTTTAGCTCGACAAGCTGATATCTATAATATTAAAACAAAAGATGATGAAATAGTTAACGCTATGGAATCTATTTTTAATTCCAATCAAATAGAAGATAAAGATAAAGTTAATATTGCTTACTCACTTGGTAAAGCTCATGACGATTGTCAGGAATATCAATTGGCGGCGAAATATTATCAAAAAGCGAATGAGTTAGATCAAAAGGGTTTGCCTATTTACAATCCTGTTAAATATGAGCAATACATTGACAAAATAATCAATACTTTTAATGAATCCTGGTTTGAGAAAGCTAAATCAGATCCCATTACAACTCTTGTGAAGGCTCCTGTTTTTATTTGTGGCATGTTTCGTTCTGGTTCAACATTATGCGAACAAATACTTGCTAGCCATTCGGGGATTAGTGCAGGAGGAGAGCAGGAGTTTTTCCATCGTTCAATAATAAATCATTTTCCTGACTTTCCTCAAAACATTAAAAGTAAGTTTGATAGTCAAAAAGAGCTCCTTTTAGCTGACTATATTAAAGAAGTGAGCCAATTTAAATCAGCTGACAACCAATTAACAGACAAAAGGCCTGATAACTTTCTTTATTTAGGTTTGATTAAAACATTGATGCCTAACGCAAAAATAATTTGGACGAAACGATTTGTTTTTGACAATTGTTTATCGGTTTTCTTTCTTCGCTTAGGTGCATCAATGTCGTATGCGACGAAAATTGAAAATATTTTACATTTTTATAAGCAGCAAGAAAGACTGATGAATCATTGGGCTGCTCTTTTTGGCGATGATATATTTCCTTTTGATTATGACGAATTAATTCGCGAACCTGAAAGCAAAATCAGTCAGTTACTGGATTTTGTAGATTTACCTTGGGAAGACAATTGCCTAAATTTTCATAAATCAAAAAATCAAGTGAAAACGGCTAGTGTTTGGCAAGTTAGGCAACCTCTTTATAAAGGTTCGTCAGGTCGATGGAAAAACTATCAACAGCACTTAAAGCTAGATTATTAGTACTTATTAAATATTTATATATTAATCAGTAGTCACCAACTGATGATGGATCACACAATGACTTTTATAAATAAACATACTATTTCGAATGAACAAAGAGATTGTTTGTTACGAGCCGAAAAGGCTAATTCAGCTGGTAATTTAAACATAGCTGAATCTGAGTATAGAAAATTAATTGCAACTCAAATTAAATTGCCACAAGTTTACACACAACTTGCACTTATTTGTGCCAAGACGAACAGAATTAATGAAGCCAAAGGATTATGGATGTTTGCTTTAAAACTCTCTCCCGATTTTCCTGACGCATTACTTGGCCTTGGTGATATTTGTAAATTTGAGCGTGATTTTAAAAAAGCGATTTCATATTATCAACAAGCTATTTCATCAAACCCTAAAATAGCGCCAGCACATTTAAACTTAAGTTTTTCATTCTTACAATTAGGAATGCTTGATGAGAGTGAGCAGTCTTGTTTAAAGGCATTGAAACTTCTTCCAAACTATATTCAAGCTCAAGATCATTTAGGTCAAATATACATAGCTAAGGGGAATTTAGATAAAGCTCAAGCGCTATATGAAAATCAATTAATAGAGAATAAGCAAAATGTTAAGGCATTATACACCCTTGGTAACATCTTTAAATCGCAAGGAAAGCTTGAACAAGCGAAAGAAAACTATCAAAACGCATTTTCAATATACCCTGAATATTCTCAGGCACATTTTACTTACGCATCAATTAATAAATACGTAGACGTTAACGATCCACATATTCAGTCTATGTTAGCGCAATATACAAAGCCCAATTTACCTACAGAGAATAAAATTCAACTTTCCTTTGCATTAGCTAAAGCTTATGAAGATTTAAAAGACTTTAAGGGGGCGTTTAATTATTTAAAAACAGGTAATAACCTGAGGCATGAGAGAAATAATTATACGATAGAGTCAGATGAAAAATTTATAAAAAATATCATTAAAACATTTACTAAAGAAAGTGTAGAAAGCTTACAAATAAAAGCGCAAACATCTACAAAACCTATTTTTATTATTGGCATGCCACGATCGGGTACCACATTAGTTGAGAAAATTCTCGCTAGTCATTCAGAAGTTTATGGGGCTGGTGAATTAGAACACTTTTTTAAACTATCGACGGATGACTTTCTTACAGAAGAAACTGATTATTTATTTGCACCTTTAAATACCTACGCGAAAGATAAATTAGAAAATATAGGTAAAAGTTATCTTAAACAAATAGAATTACTTAGTAGTGATGCTGGCTATGTCACAGATAAATTACCTTTTAATATGTTAATGGTTGGTTTTATAAAAATAGCCTTTCCGAATGCAAAAATTATTCATTGTGTGAGAAATGCTCAAGATAATTGCTTATCTATTTTTAAAAAGAATTTTACTACGGATAACTACCGTTTCGCCTATAACTTAAAGACACTTGGACAGTTTCATAAACTGTATCAATCGCTTATGGAACATTGGCATTCAAACTTCCCTAATGCTATTTATGATATTGAATATGAGACGTTAATCAAAAGCCCAGAACAAGAAATCAAAAATTTAATTACTGCATGTGAGTTAAATTGGGAGGAGAGTTGCATGGACTTCCATCAAACTGATGCGGTTATTAAAACGGCGAGTGCCTATCAAGTTAGGCAACCCATATATGATACTTCAGTTGGATTATGGAAAAATTATGAAGAGAATATTTCAGAATTATTAGTTGAACTAGACTCAAAGGAAAACTAAATACTTGTAAGATAGTTATGGCTTAGCACTAAAAAAAGTTGTTAATAAATCATCAATTAAAGGTCGCCAGTTTTCCCAATTGTGGCCTTTATTATTTTTTCTAAATGAGATGTCATATTTTTTTGATTGTAAAATCTGGTAAAATTTTTTAATAGCATCAGCATTATCTTTTTTGGAACCAGAAGATAGGAAAATTTTTAATGGAAGAGTAGGGGATTTGTTGTATAAATTACTGATGATTTTTAAATGTTTTTTACTTGCTGGCGATTGCATAGCTATACCACCAAAGCTATTCGAAGCAGACAAACCAAAACAAGCTGCGTTTAACCCTCCAAATGATAAACCGCCTATAACTCTTTCCTTTTTATTTAAACTCACAGGAAAGTTATGTGAGATTGTTGGAATAAGCTCGTTAACGAAAAAATTAATGTATTTTGCATTACACATAAATTCATTGTTTCTTCTATTTTCTTTTAAATTATACGGGTTCCTACTATCAACAAATACGACAATTAAAGGGGAGATGATTTTGGAACCGATCAAACGATCTAGAGTATTTTTGATATCACCACTGTTTATATACCATTGGCCATCCGTTAAATAAAGAGTTGGGAATAAACTATTTTTCGGGTTTATATCTGGAGTATAAACTCTATAGTTTAAATCATAATTTAACACTGAACTTTTAAATAAATAATTCTGAGACAAAAATCCACTGGCAGATACAGACAAAGTAAAGTTAGAAATAAGTATGATGGAAAATAGTATTCTTAGTCTTTTTATTACAATCACTTATATCTCCTTTTTTTTATATGTTAAATGTGAAGAGGGGAGGTGTCGCCCAAAAAAAATTAAGAATAAAACGTGAATTACTGTTTAAAACTGTAATAATATTTGACTTACTACGAACAACTTAGTAAAACATGGGTAGCAAATATTTAATTCATAATTTAGGGGTTATTTTATAGTCAATAGAAACAACAAGCTAATAACTTGTTGGTTAGTTGTTACTAAAATAGGTTGATTTTTGTTCTTTCTGTTAAATTAACCACCTTTTTACTATGTTCAGTTGACATAAACACTGTCGTCTGGGAATATTGCATGGTTTTATTTTAGAGAAATTAAAACTTAAAAATGGCAGATTATTAAATTTGCGTTAACAATAATATTTGTTATCAAAATTCAATAGCAATGGTTGGGAACTATGTCCAAATTAAGCAAGAAAAGCCTTATCGCATCAACGATAATCGGCTCATTAGCATTAACAGCAAGCACTTTCGCTTCTGCAGATGCATTAACTGAACTACATAAAGCTGAAGCTCAAGTATTTAAAGCTTCTCAAAAATCACAAAGCAAAATCGATAATATCTACGAGCAAACGTTAGAATTATTAGCGGAATACCGTAATACGGTTGATGAAGCTGAAATTTTATCTGGCTACAACGATCATGTTCAACTAATGGTTGATGATCAAAATGCCAATATCAAATCGCTTGAAAAGCAAATTGCTGGTATCGATAAAACTAAACAAGGTGTTGTACCGTTAATGTACAAGATGATTGACACTTTGGAAAAGTTTGTTGATTTAGATGTTCCTATGAACATTGTCGCTCGTAAAGAACGTATCCAAGGTTTACGCGATGTAATGGGAGACTCTAACGTTTCTGTTTCAGAGCAATTTCGTTTAGTACTTGAAGCATACGAAATTGAAGCTAACTACGGTACTGTATTTGGTGTGTACCAAGCAGAGTTAGATTTTGGTGGTCAAACACTAACGGCTGATTTCTTACATATGGGTCGTATTGCTTTTGTAGCTCAATCTCTTGATATGAAAAATGCATGGGTTTGGAATAACGAAACTCGTTCATGGGATGTATTAGATGATGAGTACCTTAAACCTATCACTGATGGTATTCGTATGGCTCGCAAGCAATTACCATTAGATTTAACTAAATTACCAGTATTTGCAGCAGGAGCTAAATAATGAAAAAAGTAATTAATTTTGTATTACTTGCGGCTTCAATGACAGCAGGTATTGCTACTTCAGCAAACGCGAATGATTTAAATGACCTTTTGAAACAAGTTAAAGCTGATCGTATTTCAGAAGCTAAAATTGATAAAAAACGTGAAGCTGAATTTACTTCTGCTCGTGCTGATAAACAAGCATTATTAAATAAAGCTAAAAAGCAACTTTCTGATGAACAAGCGCGTAATAAACGTTTGACTAAAGAATATGCAGCTAATGAAATTAAATTAGCGCAAAAAGAAGTTGAATTAGATAACGCTAAAGGTACATTAGGTGAAATGTTTGGTGTAAGTCGTGCTGCAGCTGCAAACGCTTATGGTCAAATAGCTACATCAATTGTAAGTGCTGAATACCCAGGTCGTGGTGAAGCATTAGACGCAATTGCTAATGCTAAAGCGATTCCTGAGTTAGAGCAACTTGAAGAATTATGGTTTGCTTTGCAAACTGAAATGACTCAATCAGGTGAAGTTTCACAGTTTACAGCTGAAGTGACTAACTTAGATGGTTCTAAATCTACAGAGCAAGTAACTCGTATTGGTACGTTTAACTTAGTTTCTGAAAATGGTTACTTGAACTACAACGATGAAGTGG
>JAQWHO010000152.1 GCA_029249355.1 Thalassotalea sp. | reverse complement strand
AGGCCTTGGTGATGAAGGCGCTTTATTCGTTCAAAGGTGTTGCAACACAAGTTGAAATTTCAGCCAAAATAAAGCGTAAAGAACTTGCGACTTCAATGTTAGATTTTCTTGTTGAAAAAGGAATTGTAGAAGAAAAATCGTCAGCAGATAAAAATTTAGCACCTTGTTATCGACTCACCTTTTTAGGAAAGGGATGTTTACTTCATTTATACCCCTCGTTAGCATAGAATAAACAAAAAATTGTTAGGGGATTCAATTGATTGAACAATGGGTTGGTACGATTAATGGTTACCTGTGGGGAAGCGTTCTTATTTACCTTCTTACTGGTTGCGGTATTTGGTTTACAGTTAGACTTAAAGGTATTCAACTAACCAAGTTTTCACATATGTTTGTTTTGCTAAAATCGAGTCGCAAAGCTAACGCTCATGGTATTTCTTCTTTTCAAGCATTATGCACATCATTAGCTGCCCGAGTTGGCACAGGCAACTTAATGGGGGTAGCGGTTGCTATTTCTTTAGGTGGTGCTGGCGCAGTTTTTTGGATGTGGCTGATCGCTTTTGTTGGTATGGCAACAGCTTTTGCAGAAAGTACATTAGGGCAACTTTATAAAGAAAAAGACAGTTTGGGTAATTTTCGAGGTGGACCGGCTTATTACATGAGCAAAGGTCTGCAAAATAAGAAATTAGCAATCGCTTTTTCATTATGTCTATTTTTTGGTTATGGTTTTGTTTTTAGTTCGGTACAAGCTAATTCAATAACCGATGCTTTTTATGGCTCATATGGTATTGATCCACTGACAACAGGAATTGTAATAACCATTTTTGCCGCGTTGATTATTTTTGGTGGTTTAAAGAACATCGCTCTCTTTGCTGAATTAACGGTACCTGTGATGGGCGTCGCTTACTTTGGCGTTTGTTTAGTCGTCATTGGGCTTAACATTCAAGCTATCCCCGCAATTATTGTTGATATATTTGCTTCAGCATTCGGCTTAAAAGAAGCTGGAAGTGGTTTAGTCGGTGCGGCCATCGTACAAGGTATTAAAAGAGGTTTATATTCTAATGAAGCTGGGATGGGCAGTGCGCCAAATGTAGCGGCGGCGGCTATCCCACATCCACCTCATCCAGTTTCTCAAGGATATATTCAAATGTTAGCGGTGTTTTTTGACACTATTGTTATCTGTTCATGTACGGCATTTTTGATTTTACTTTTTGATGGTGCTTCTGGCGAAATTCAAGGGATCCAATTAACGCAACAAGCGTTAGTTTTTCAAGTGGGAGACTGGGGCAGTGACTTTATCACTATCGCCATCATGCTGTTTGCTTTTACTTCAATAGTGGCAAACTTTGCTTATGCAGAAAATAATTTAAAATACCTTAAACTGGATAATCGTTTTGGACATTGGTTTTTACGCATTGGCTTTTTAGCCATGCTAGTGTTTGGCTCGGTTGCAAGCCTGCCTGAGGTAATCGCATTAGCCGATCTATCTACAGGACTAATGACAGTGTTAAATGTGTGCGCATTATTCTTATTAACAAAAGTCATTGTTAGTTTAGCTAAAAATTATCATCAACAACATTTAGCCGGTAAACTTCCTGAATATAAACCTGATGATGCTGAACATAAACAGTTTCATTTAACAAAAGGCATATGGCAAAAATAATTAATTCATCGCTTATTTGAAGGAAAACCATCAAAGTAAATGATTTCGACTTCGATAATGGTCTGTTGATAATTTTTTTAGACGTTATTATCTTAGTAAAATGATCTTTATTTAGGGGCTGTTGAACTTTCGAGATTGTTTTTGCAGCAGTTTGTTGGGTATTTATACAAGGCAGAGCCTTTGCAATGTGGTTGTTCCACATAAAAGGGTGATAACGCCGTAAAAATACCCAACAAACGCTGTCCGAAGGATTCGGCTAAAATCGTTTTACTCTTTGTTGAGTAGTATTTGCTTAGAATGACTAGGCTACAGACTACTCGCCGCGATTAAAACGATTTTATCTCGAACAAAATTTAACCGCGAAAGATCAACAGCCCCTAGTTTAGAAGAGTGGGAAGGTATTGAAGCTGGCTGTTTATGCCAGCTTTTTTTTATCTTTTTTATTAATTATGCTTAAAAAGATCATCTTTAATTGTTGAAGTAACATAACCAACATCCTTGCTTTTAAATTAATATGAAAATTAATGACTTTTCAATTTACTGTTCATGAGTGTATTTAAAGAATGTTAGAGCAATAGGTAAGAAATGTGTAAATAATAAGGAAGTGATTATATGTTTATTGGCTTCAAGGCTGTTATAATCCGCAGCAATTTCTGTAAGTGTGATATTAGGTGATAATGTGAGTGTAGATGCAATTGGTTTGTCGGCTGATTTGTTAAAAGCGGTAAAGGCATGCGGTTATAAAAATTTAACACCAATTCAACAACGTGCTATTCCTGTTATACGATCAGGTTCAGATTTACTTGCTAGTGCTCAAACGGGTACAGGGAAAACAGCCGCATTTTCACTACCTATTTTAGATGCTGTCGCTAAAAAGAATGCAAGTGGTAACCTACAAGCATTAATTCTAACGCCAACGCGTGAACTTGCCGCTCAAGTTGCTAAAAATATTGCCACTTATAGCCAATTTATGTCGATTAAATCGGGCGTTATTTTTGGCGGTGTAAACATGCCAGGGCAAACTAAGTTGTTGAAAGAAGGTTTAGATATTCTTGTTGCGACGCCAGGACGCTTATTAGAACATCTCGCGTTACGCAATATTGACCTATCCCAAGTTGATTTTTTGGTACTCGATGAAGCCGATCGCATGTTAGATATGGGCTTTTTAACTGAGATTGAACGTATTCTACCTTTGATTAAAAATAAACATCAAACACTGATGTTTTCTGCAACTTTTTCAAATAAAGTTAAAGGGCTAGCTAAACAAATTCTAAATACGCCTAAAACCATTGAAGTCGCCAAACAAAATACAACATCTGGTAAAGTAAAACAGTCTGTTTATTGGGTCAGTGAACAACGAAAAAGAGAGCTACTTTCGGAGTTGATAGGTGTCAATAATTGGCAGCAAGTACTTGTTTTTGCAGGCACTCGTGAGAGCGCAAATATTCTCGCTAAAGAGCTGAAACTTGATGGAATTAAAGCTGCGCTTTGCCATGGTGATAAAACTCAAGGGGCGAGAAATAAAGCGTTAGAGCAATTTGTTGATGGCTCGGTTCGCGTATTGGTTGCCACGGATGTTGCTGCTCGTGGACTTGATATTGCTGATTTACCTTATGTAGTGAATTTTCATCTGCCATTTTTAGCTGAAGATTATGTGCACCGTATTGGTCGTACTGGTCGTGCAGGAAAATCAGGAACAGCCATATCATTGGTTAGTCCTAAAGATGAAAAATTTCTTGAAAATATAGAAGCATTAATAGAAAGAAAATTTGAACGTATTGTTGTTCCTGGCTATGAATTAAATCGTCCCTTACCGCAACAATATCAAGGTGAAGAAGAACCTAAGGTGAAGAAAAACCGTTACCAAGCGACTCAAGAAAAAAATCAAGAAGTTGAGAAAAAACGAGAAAAATCTGCATTAAAAGTACTTAAAGGTAAAGTGAAAAAAGGTAAAAAAATCAAGCCGGCTAAAAATAAACGTAAATAGCAATAAACGTAAATCCAATGCAAGCAGATCATCCTTTAATTGAAACCCCTTTTAGTTATCGAAATTGCTGCTGGTTTTGTCAAGAACCAGCAACAAAGCTATTTCACTTCCCGCAATCGAATAACTTTGTTGTTAATTGTGTGCATCCATCATTAAGTTTGTACTGCTGTAATGAGTGCTTTGTTCCTGCAAATAAAAGTAAAGCATCTTCTATTTGGTTGGTGTTTAAAGAAGTAAAAAGTTTCCTGATAAAGACTTATCAAAAAGATCTCGCTATCGGTATTAACTGGACTCAAGAAGAATTAGCGAATAGTCAATTTGAAGGAGGAAATTTTGAGGGCTTTAAGCGAAGCGCTTGGTTTATGTATGAAGTTGCTAAAAAACGCGTGAACTTTCAAGGTTGGCCTTTAATTGTTAGTGGTATAAATATCGAAGAATTAAAGTGGGGAGATACTGAAAGTTTTAGTTTTGATAATGTTGAATATCCCTCAATTGACGATGCTATTATTCATTATGCTCAAGCTTTTTCTATACCGTCTGATTACTTTAAAGAAGTGTTATCGCATGTTGGGCTTGAGAGGTTTTCTTTCGCGGTAAGGTTTTGCCGCTTACTCGTTGGAACTACCCCCAATGAGAGAAAAGCGGCATTAAATAATTTGATTAATGATTAATGATTAATGATTAATGATTAATGTTACTCAATAAAAGCTAATAGTGCGGCTTAACACTTAATAAGTCATTGAATTACCTAAATTAAACTTAATGCTTTGTGTGACGCTATTTTTTGTCGATATAGCATACTGTCAGCACGTTCAAAAAAACTGGTTGGATCATCAGCTCTATTCATAAAAGTAAAACCTAAAGCAGCAGCTACATTATATTTTGCTAATAAGCTATTTGTATTTAACGCATGATTAATTCTTTGTTCAATGATTAATAATGATTGCTCACTAGCATCTTCCACAATAATGACAAACTCATCACCGCCGAACCTAAAAATACTGTCTGAATCACGTACCGAGCTGATGAGCGCTTGAGCAAAGTTTACTAGAATTTCATCACCGATATGATGACCATAAGTATCATTAATCGCTTTAAACTTATTTAAATCGCAAACCATTAAACCAACTTTTGAACGTTGTCTATTTGCATGATGCATTGATCGTTTAAGTTGTTCATCAAAATAACGACGATTGCCTAAACCAGTTAAACCGTCTTGCATGGCTAACTTCATTGCTTGCTGGTATTTAATTGCATTATTTATTGGGTGAATCAATAATTGATGCAGTTCTTTTAGAATTTTATTATTAGCTAAACTGATAGGTGAATTAAGGGCATAGGTTAGCGTTCCTATGTATTCATTATTAATTTTTAGCTCAAATAGGCGCTCTTTCTTACCAGGTTTACTGCCACGAGCGGCGGCAGATATTTTCTCTTGTTTAAAGTACAAACCTGAAAAATTAATATATTTTGATGCTTCCATTGCAAATATATTGAGTAGAGACTTTAAATCTAAACTTGTTTGTAATTGTTCTGTTAATGCAAGCTTTCGATAATTATCTTCATGATCACGAGTATCAAATAATTTAAATGCATTAAAATCTACATTTGAATTTTCTACTAAGTTTAATGTTTGCATATTTTCACCTTTATCACGCTATTAGCATGAATAAAAGCAAAAATTATGCCCCTAATTTTTTTATTAACTATATCAGTGGATTGAGCTTTACAATGGCTAATGAGACAAGAATAAAATGTGTATTCATATTATTGTCAAAAATATAGCGGCAGGCATTTGCCACTATAGATTATTTTCATTATTGACAATAATTTAAACATTTATCGGATATACTTAACTTAGTAGGATCTGTTGAACTTTCATTTTAGTTTCTGCGATAGACTAATTTTTAAGATAGCAAGGCGAAAAAAGTGCTATGTAGTCATTCTACTTTAAGTATTTTCAACGCTGTTAGGTTGACAATTAGTCATAGCTCTTCGGGTTGCTTTGAAAAATGCCATCTTTTTCAGTGCAATAGAACGTTAAACTGAAAAATCAACAGAGCCTAAATATCATGTTAATTTATTTTAAAAAGGAATTTTGTGTCAAGCCATCTTGAAATACTCGCTATTCTTACCAGTGCTGTTTTAATCGTTTGGTTATTTAGACGATTACATCTTCCTGCAATTCTCGCCTATTTAGTTGCAGGTATGTTGGTTGGTGAACATGGCTTTGCTTTAGCTCAAGAGCATGTTGATTATGAGCATTTCGCCGAACTTGGTATTGTTTTCTTATTATTTACTTTAGGGTTAGAGTTTTCACTCCCTAAACTTATGGCGATGCGCCACCTTGTTATTGCTGTGGGCAGCTTGCAAGTAGGAATATCCTTATTAGTCTTTTTGATCATTGCCTTATTTTTAGGGCAAAGCTTTGCTAGCTCACTTGTTATCGGCGGCATATTAGCATTATCTTCCACGGCAATTGTTATTAGGCAATTGAGTGAAAGCGGTGCGATGAAACGTAAATCAGGACAAATATCTGTCGCGGTTTTATTATTCCAAGATGTTGCAGTAGTCCCGCTGCTTATTATTATTCCGATGTTTGCTCAAGAATCTGACACTTCGATGATTTACGCGCTACTTTTTGCGTTAGTAAAGGGTATCTTTGTCGTCGGTATTTTACTTTCTGTTGGTAAGTGGGTGTTACCTCGACTATTTAATTTAGTTGCGCAAGTTAGAACGGATGAGCTTTTTGTATTAACGACTTTACTCGTTACGTTGGTAGCGTCTGCATTAACACAATGGTTTGGCTTATCGATGGCTTTAGGGGCGTTTTTAGCCGGTATGATGCTTGGTGAAAGCCAATATAAGCATCAATTAGAAGCTGATATTCGCCCATATCGAGATATTTTGCTTGGTTTATTTTTTGTCACTGTAGGTATGAAGCTAAATTTAGCTGTTTTGTTTGCGTCACCTTTTACTATGGTCAGCTTATTGATTGGTTTTATGCTGGTTAAAATTTTAGTGATTAAATATTTAGCGGTTAAGGCGGGAGAACAAACAAAAGATGCTTGGGCTTCTGCGATTATGCTCGCGCAAATGGGAGAGTTTGGTTTTGTGTTAATCGCTTTAGCAACTCAGGTAAATATATTACCACCTGATATCGCTTCATTATTACTCGGGGTTGGTGTTATCAGTATGGCAATAACGCCTTATATGATTGACAACGCTAGGCAAGTTGGTTTGTGGTTAAGCAATGAACAACAAGTTGATACACAAGATTTATCAACTTTACCGAGTAATGATGAATTAAAAGATCACGTTATTATTTGTGGTTTTGGCCGTATTGGACAGACCGTTAGCCGTTTTTTAAAACAAGAATCGATAGATTTTGTTGCGATAGATATTGACCCATTACGAACAACTAAAGCGCGAGAGGCGGGTGAAAACGTACTGTTCGGTTCATCTCGTCAAAATGAGCTTTTAGAAGCGGCACATTTATCAACCGCGAAGTTAGTTGTTATTGCTTTTGGCGAAGATAAACAATCTATTGATGCCATTCAAAAAGTGCGTTCAATGTCTCCAGATGTGCCTATTTTAGTTCGTACCCGAAATGATGACCAATTAGATGCTCTTCAAGAAGCAGGAGCTAATCAAGTTGTTCCTGAAAGCTTAGAAGGGAGCTTAATGTTAGTTTCTCAAGTTTTGTCACTAACGGGTGTACCTTTTTCACGTATTATGCGTAGAGTGCAAAAAGAACGGAAAAATCACTACAACCATCTTCATGGCTTTTTCCAAGGGGAACATACTGATATGAGCCCTGAAGCCATTGATCGTATTGAATTTGCTAATGCCATTATTCTTACCGATGACTCTTTTGCGGTAGGGCACTCTTTAAGTTCTTTAAATCTTGAATCAAGAAGAGTCACAGTACTTGCTTTACGCAGAGACGGGATTGAAATAGAAGAGCCTGATGAAAATGTTGTCTTAAAAGTTCAAGATACTTTAGTTGTTAGAGGAAAGCCTCGTCGGGTAGAGCGTTTTGAACGTTATATGCAAGAAGGTCGGTAGTTTGTTATCAATTCAACGGTAAAAAATTGAACGATAATAAAATTGAACGATAATAAAATTTATATGAATATTATAAATTTAAAAACTGCCTAATTTTTGTTTCTTGTTCAAGTGCATCTTCAAAACCAAGTTTTATTAATTGTTTGCAATAAGCTTTATCAAATAATAAGTAACTCAAAATACTTGATTCTGAATTGTTGGTGATGCCAATGCCTCGTAATAGCATGCGAATGGTATAAGGTAGCTCATGATAATATTCCACCGCCATTGAATTAAAATTATGACTTGGATTTAATACTAATGATTCAATATTCTTAAGCCCCTCGTTATTTTTTCTTCTATCATTAGTGATTTGAGATAATGTTTTATTAACACGATTCATTCGTTCCAGATCGCTTTGCAGCGTATCTGAAAATATACCATCAAGTAGATGACCCGCTATTGTTGCAGTGCTTGGCGGATGAGGGTTGTTTTCGTTGATATGAATCGGCTCTTTGGGTTGCTCAACACCGACAATAAATAATTTTTCTCCTCCTAAATGAATGGCAGGACTTAATGGTGATAGTTGATGGATAGAACCATCACCAAAATGACTTCTTTTTATTTTCATCGAAGGAAAAATTAAAGGGATTGCTGCCGAAGCTAATAAATGGTCGGAATTTATTTGAGTGGGAATACCACTTCTTTTAGCTCTAAACCAAGGTTTAACTGAATCATTAGATTGATAAAAGCTAATTGAATTACCCGTTGAGTAACTAGACGCAGTAATAGAAAGGGCTGATAAATCACCTTTTACTATATTGTTATCGATGCGATTATAATCAACTACATTACTGAGTAAGGTACGAAGCGGAGAGTTATTCAATAAACTACGCGCTGTTTTATTAGCGTAATCGGCTTGAAAGCTTCCAAGAATAGCACTGATAATATGACCGCCTACTCTAAAGGGATCACTGTGATAAATTCGGTCGGTTTTTAAGCTATTCCATACCCACTCAAGTTTTTTGACACCTAATTGAAAACAAGAAGCGTAGCAGGCTAACGCAGTAGCATTAATTGCACCAGCAGAAGTGCCACAAATTATAGGGAATGGGACAGGGTGATGTCTGGGGCTGAATTTACTAATGGCCGAGAGTACGCCAACTTGATAGGCTGCTCGTGCTCCGCCGCCCGTTAAAATCAATGCATTTTTTCTGTGTTTAATATTAAATTTTTTAGACATCTGGCTTTATATTTTAAGCTCTATAAATTTATTGTAATGTGTTTATGAAGATAAAACAGCACTAATTATTTATAATAGAAAATATTAATAATAAATTTTGCATGAAAATACTCGTTTACTATATTTTGGGTAAAAAAAAGCCAGCTAAGCTGGCTTTTTTAGATCGACATAGAATTATTGACTAGTAAAACATTTTATTGCATGAACAAATAACGCCTACTAAAAAATAATTTAACTACTAACGCGTTCGTTAGCAGCGTCTATTAATGGTTGCGATCCGCTTTGCATAAGTGCCAAGTTAGCTGAAACAACTTTCTTAGGCAGCTTGTTAATCATCAAAGAGCCAGTTTGTTCTGAACCCCTATCAGCTGCAAAGACCAACAGGTTTTTACCATTACATTGAATACCATCGAAGATACTGCGAATTTTTAATTTATTCGCCTTCAAAAATGAGCGCATGCGTTTCTTATCATCGGCGGCAACATACTCACATAAGCTCTGGGCTATGTCAGCAGCTTCAGCTTTTGGTGCTGATACAACAGACGTCAGTGTTAAAGCAGTAATCGTAGAAACTAGTAATAATTTTTTCATTTTAATAACCTTAATAAGTAAATTGAGTTAGTAAAAGAAAAAACCACGGGATGTACCTAATAACATGGTAACTCCGCTGTCATAGGTTAAACTTAACGTAAACCCTTAGACCGGTGGTTTTGCGTGACACGTTTTCGCGTGCCTTGCCTTTTCTTTGTCACTTTTAGTATTACTAAAATAAAAGATAATTGCAACTATCTGTTCAGATATTACGCTTTTTTATGTAAGACATTAGCCATGAATAAATCTAATTTATTTAAATTACAATAATTTACGCTATATATCTTTTATAAAATCATTTCGGGTACATGTTGTGGAATCACTAGTTTTCCAGCCGTTAATTGTACTATTTCTTCAACTGAAACACCTGGAGCACGCTCTAATAAGTGAAATTCTCCGTCTTTTATTTCAATAAATGCCAGATCAGTTAATACTTTTTTTATACAGCCTTTACCTGTTAAAGGTAATGTGCAGTGTGGAAGTAATTTAGAAACACCATGTTTTGATGCATGAGTCATAGTCACAATAATATTGTCTGCGCCAGCCACTAAATCCATTGCACCGCCCATCCCTTTAATAAGCTTTCCTGGGATCATATAAGAAGCAATATTACCATTTACATCAACTTCAAAAGCGCCTAAAACAGTTAAATCAACATGGCCACCACGGATCATTGCGAATGACTCTGCAGAATCAAATACCGAGGCACCTGTTGCCATTGTCACCGTTTGCTTTCCTGCGTTAATTAAATCAGCGTCTATTTCTTCTTCAGTAGGAAATTGTCCCATACCCAGTAAGCCGTTTTCAGATTGCAGCATCACTTCCATGCCTTTCGGCACATAATTAGCGACTAGTGTAGGAATACCTATGCCTAAGTTCACGTAATAACCATCTTGTAACTCTTGAGCAACTCTTTGTGCTAATTGTTCTCTTGTTAAAGCCATTTTATTCTCCTTACTCGGCACTTGAACGAACAGTTCGTTGTTCAATACGTTTTTCGAATGTGCCTTGAATAAGACGGTTTACATAAATACCAGGGGTATGAATTTGGTCTGGATCTAGCTCGCCAGGTTCAACAATTTCTTCAACTTCAACAACGGTGATTTTTCCGGCTGTTGCCGCTAGAGGATTAAAGTTTCGGGCTGTTTTCCGGAAAACCAAATTACCGTAACGATCTGCTTTCCAAGCCTTAACAATGGCAAAATCACCGATAATCGCTTCTTCTAATATATAATGTCTGCCGTTAAATTCACGCTCTTCTTTCCCTTCAGCTACTGGTGTTCCGTAACCTGTTGCGGTGAAGAAAGCGGGAATGCCAGCACCGCCTGCGCGCATTTTTTCTGCAAGTGTACCTTGTGGCGTTAATTCAACTTCTAGCTCGCCACTCATCATTTGACGTTCAAATTCAGCATTTTCACCCACATACGAAGCGACAATCTTTTTAATTTGACGATTAGGCAATAACACACCTAAACCAAAGTCATCTACGCCACAGTTATTAGAAACCATGGTGAGTCCTTTAGTGCCTTTACGTTTTATCTCTGCAATGAGATTTTCAGCAATTCCACACAGGCCAAAGCCACCCGAAACAATGGTCATATTATCTTCGAGACCAGCCATCGCCTCTTCATAGCTTGACACTACTTTGTCAAATCCAGCCACTTTATACTCCTTAACTCAATATTATTTGATGATTATTGCGCGCGAAACGCAGTAGAAACTTTAGAAATAGGTGCTTTGCCTAAAACGTCACTAATAAACCATCCTGCTTGTAATAATTTATCAAAATTAATGCCGGTTTCTATTCCGAGACCATTTAATAAATACACGACATCTTCGGTGGCTACATTGCCTGAAGCGCCCTTAGCATAAGGTCATCCACCTAAACCAGCAATGGCAGTATCAATAATCGCAATATCATTTTGTAAAGCAGTGTAAATGTTCGTTAACGCTTGACCGTACGTATCATGAAAGTGGACAGCTAGTTTATCTGTTGGAATACGGGCACTCACGGCTTGTAACATCTTTTGTACACTTGCCGCGGTTCCTACACCTATCGTATCCCCTAAGGATATTTCATAGCAGCCCATTTTGAATAATTTTTCAGCGACATCAGCCACTTGCTCTGGAGCTATCTGTCCATCATAAGGGCAGGCAATTACACAAGAAACATATCCTCTTACAGGAATGTTGGCTTTTTTAGCCGCTGACATTATTGGTTCAAAACGTTCGAGGCTTTCAGCAATGGAACAATTTATATTTTTTTGACTAAAAGCTTCTGAAGCTGCGCCAAAAATAGCCACTTCATCTGCATTTGCCGAAAGGGCAGCTTCAAATCCTTTTAAATTTGGCGTTAATGCAGCATAGGTAACATCATGATTACGGGTTAAACCATTAAACACATCGGTAGAGGTCGCCATTTGCGGCACCCACTTTGGAGATACGAAACTACCACTTTCAATGTTTTTCAGGCCAGCATCAGCTAATTGATTTATAAGACTGATTTTGTCTTGTGCTGTGATCAGTTTTGTTTCATTTTGTAAGCCATCTCTTGGGCCTACTTCAACTATTTTTACGCTTTTAGGAAATTGATTCATGACTCGTCCTGTACCGTAAACGCTAATAATTCACTACCGCCATCTACCATGTCACCTTCAGCATAATATAATGCATCAATTGAACCGTCATTTGGCGCTTTAATGGTATGCTCCATTTTCATTGCCTCCATAATCATTAACGGCTGATCTTTTTTGACGATATCGCCAGCTTTAACAAGTACACTCACCATCGTGCCGTTCATAGGTGCCACTAAGCCACCTTGAGCATCATTGTCATCACTATTGCCGCAATCAGGTTGTATATAAATAAAGTTAAAGGCACCGTTTTGACGATATAAACTGATCTCATTACCGTTTCTTGCGATAGTTGCGTGGCTTCTATATCCATCAATACTGACGTATAACGTGTCTCCTGAAATTCTGCCTTGGCAATCGAGGGTTTTATTAGAAACCGTGATCAAATAGTAGCTATCACTTCCTTGTCTTTTTTGCTCAACAATTACTGGGTATTCAACATCATTGTGTGCCAAAGTTAATTGATGAACGTGTGCTTCATTTAAACGCCAAGCATTGGTGTTATTCCACGGAGAATAAGGATCTGAGGTTTGCGCCGCTTTATCTTTTGCTTTGTTCGCTAAAGATAGCACTAAATATAATGCTGCGATGGGGAGTTCATCTGCAAGGGTTTGGTCATCATTATGAAAAATCTCATTCTGATGCTTTTCTATAAAACTAGTATCAATTTCTTCATTTATAAATGAAGGGCAAGTTGCTAAGTTATAAAGAAAGTCTATATTCGTGGTAACGCCGTTAATTCGATATTCTGATAATGCTTTTGTTAAACGTTGTAAGGCTTTTTCTCTATTTTCATCCCAAACGATTAGCTTAGCGATCATTGGATCGTAGAACACGCTGACTTCATCGCCTTGTCTTACACCCGTATCTACACGAACAAAGTAACTTTCAACCGGTGGTTGTAAAAAGTTCAACTTGCCAGTAGCGGGTAAAAAGTCGTTATTAGCGTCTTCTGCGTATATACGTGCTTCAAATGCATGACCTTTAATGGATAACTCTTGTTGAGTTTTAGGTAGTACTTCACCAGCCGCAACGCGAAGTTGCCATTCAACAAGATCTTGCCCGGTAATTAATTCAGTAACAGGATGCTCAACCTGCAAACGAGTGTTCATTTCCATAAAGTAAAAAGAACCATCAACATCTAATAAAAACTCAACTGTACCAGCACCTTGATAACCAATAGCTTGAGCTGATTTAATCGCAGATTCACCCATTTGTTGACGAAGATCCTCGGTCATACCAAATGCTGGTGCTTCTTCGATAACTTTTTGATGGCGACGTTGAACAGAGCAGTCCCGTTCAAATAAGTACACGGCGTTTTCATGATTATCGCAAAATACTTGAATTTCAACATGACGAGGTTGGGTTAAGTACTTTTCAACTAACATGGTATCGTCACCAAATGACGATTTAGCCTCACGTTTAGCAGCTGCAAAACCCTCTGAAAACTCTGCTTCATTCCATACTTGGCGCATTCCTTTGCCACCGCCACCAGCGGTTGCTTTTAATAATACAGGGTAACCCATATCATCTGCGGCTTTCTTAATTACGGCTTCTGATTGATCATCGCCATGGTAGCCAGGTACAAGTGGAACGTTTGCTTTTTCCATAATTTTTTTAGCAGCAGATTTTGAACCCATTGCTTCAATAGCACCCACAGGAGGGCCAATAAATTTAATGTTTTCTTGCTCACACATGCGGCAAAAGTCGGCATTTTCAGATAAGAAACCATAACCAGGATGAATTGCTTGAGCGCCAGTACGTTTGGCGGCTTCAATAACTTTCTCTGCCAGTAAATAACTTTCTCTTGATGGCGAAGGCCCGAGGTAAATTGCTTCATCTGCCATATTGACATGTAAAGCGTTTGCATCGGCATCTGAATAAACGGCAACGGTTAAAATTCCCATTTTTCGTGCAGTTTTAATGACACGACAAGCAATTTCTCCACGATTAGCAATAAGAATTTTTGTAAACATTTTTTCAGGCTTTGATTGTTGGTTCGAATTTGATGTTTGGTTTACTTGAGGCATGTTTTTATCCTTGGCTTGATGGCTCTTGTTGCCATTTCGGCGCACGTTTTTCAAAGAAAGCACTTAAACCTTCTTGACCTTCTTTTGAAACTCTAATTGAGGCAATACGTTCACTAGTTAAATTGAGTAATGCATTGTCAATGTCTTGATAAGCGACATCTAAAGCAAGCTGTTTTGCTTGTTTAACGGCAGCTGGACTATTACTTAACAGAGTATTAATCATGTTATCAACTGCACTATCTAATTCAGTTGTTACCGTTAAATCAGTAATCTCAACCACTTCATCAACGAGTCCAAGCATCATCGCTTTATCGGCAAAAAACCGTTCTGCGGTTTGAAAGTAACGACGACTCGCCTTTTGCCCGATAGCATTTACTACATACGGGCTAATAGTTGCAGGAATAAGACCTAGTTTAACTTCGCTAAGACAAAAACTTGCTTTGTTACTAGCAATGACAATATCACAGCAACTCGCTAAACCTACAGCGCCACCAAAAGCGGCTCCTTGAATTTTCGCGATGGTAGTTTGTGGCATAAAGTTTAAGGCTTTTAGCATGTTAGCAAGAGCGTTAGCGTCGGCTAAATTTTCATCATAGCTATAACTTGCCATGCGTTTCATCCAACCAAGGTCAGCACCTGCTGAAAAGCTTTTTCCGGTAGAGGCTAACACCATGATACGAATGTCATCACGCTCAGCAATATGCATAAATACCGTTGTTAAAGCTGAAATAACGCCATCATCAAAAGCATTATGCTTGTCGGGATTATTTAGTGTGACAGTAGCAACACCATAGCGGTCAACGTCTAATAGCACTTTGTTGTTATTTATAATTAGATCATTTGTCATATTTTTAATATTAGCCATTGTGCTTCCTACATTCTAAAAATGCCGAACTTGGTTTCTTCGATAGGTTTATTGAGTGATGCAGAAATTGCTAAGCCTAATACTTGGCGTGTTTCAGCTGGATCAATAATGCCATCATCCCAAAGTCGTGCAGATGCGTAATATGGATGACCTTGATGTTCGTAACTGTCAATAATAGGTTGTTTAAAATCTGCTTCTTCTTGTGCCGACCATGTTTCACCCAATTTATCTTTTTGATCGCGTTTTACTTGCGCTAGAACGCCTGCAGCTTGTTCCCCACCCATTACTGAAATACGTGCATTTGGCCACATGAATAAAAAGCGAGGGTCGTAAGCTCTACCACACATGCCATAGTTGCCAGCACCAAAACTTCCGCCAATTAAAACCGTAAATTTAGGAACTTGTGCTGTAGCTACTGCGGTAACCATTTTAGCGCCATGCTTAGCAATACCACCGGCTTCATATTGTTGGCCAACCATGAATCCGGTAATGTTCTGCAAGAAAACTAATGGGATTTTTCGTTGTGCACAAAGTTCAATAAAGTGAGCGCCTTTTTGTGCGGATTCACCAAAAAGTATCCCGTTATTGGCGACAATACCCACTGGATATCCGAAGATGCGTGAAAACCCACAAACTAATGTTGTGCCATACAGCGCTTTAAATTCATCAAATTCACTACCATCAACAACGCGGGCTATTACTTCTCGAATATCAAACGGCTGACGAGAATCTTTTGGAATAATGCCGTAAATTTCTTCACTGCTATAATTAGGCTCAGTGATAGGCTGAATATTCATTTGAACGGGTTTTGTTCTGTTTAAGTTTGCGATGGCCGTTTTTGCGATTTCTAAGGCATGATGATCATTTTGAGCATAGTGATCAGCAACTCCAGAAGTTCGACAATGTACATCAGCACCTCCTAAATCTTCAGCACTGACAATTTCACCAGTCGCTGCTTTTACAAGTGG
>JAQWHO010000151.1 GCA_029249355.1 Thalassotalea sp. | reverse complement strand
AAGTCAGACTTAACTTCAGCTATAAATGATGATTCAAGTACACCAGCACGGTCACCACCTGTAGCACTTGCGTATGCTTTAGCGATGGCTAAACCATTGCCTTGCGGATCATTTTCTGGGTGAACTGCGATAAGCGTTGGTACACCAAAACCACGTTTGTATTCTTCACGTACTTCCGTACCAGGACACTTAGGTGCAACCATTACAACCGTAATGTCTGAACGAATTTGCATGCCTTCTTCAACAATGTTGAAACCATGAGAATACGCTAAAGTTGAACCTTGCTTCATGAAAGGCATAACAGCAGTAACGGCTGATGTATGTTGCTTATCAGGCGTTAAGTTTAAAACTAAGTCAGCTTGTGGAATTAATTCTTCGTACGTACCAACAGCAAAACCATTCTCTGTAGCCCACTGCCACGATTGACGTTTTGAAGAAATTGCCGCTTCACGTAAAGCGTAAGAAATGTTTAAACCTGAATCGCGCATGTTTAAACCTTGGTTCAAACCTTGAGCACCACAACCAACAATGACAATGTTCCAATCTTTAATGAAGTTACAGCCATCGCTGAATTCTTCACGCTTCATAAAACGACACTTGCCTAACTGGCCTAATTTTTCACGTAAACTTAATGTATTAAAATAATTGCTCATGTTCTTTCCTTTTTACCGGGTTAACGCTTTTTATCTGAAAATAAAGTACAGCCAGTAAAGTAAATTTTGTTGTCAGCGATCTCTGACGATGGGGCAATCATAACGCATGACTATCGTTGCTTAAAATGATATATTTGCATCGCAACGTTGCAAAATACGCAACGTATAGGTTCTATTGTAATAAAAAGAGTTTATTTGATGGATTTGAAATCACTAAAAATGTTTACTCACCTTGCTCAAAGTTTACATTTTGGCAAAACGGCTGAAGCCAACCATGTTAGTACATCAACGTTAAGTCGTGCTATTCAAAGGCTTGAAGACGAAATTGGTACGTCACTGTTACACCGAGATAACCGAACAGTTGTATTGACCGAAGCCGGAAAGCAATTTCAACTGTACTCAGAACAACAGCTTGAGCAATGGCAATTATTGCAGCTTTCATTGAACCAAGAGCAAGCTCAGCTTCAAGGTAAGTTGCATATTTATTGTTCTGTAACTGCGGCTTATAGCCATTTGCCACCTTTGCTAGAAAGATTTAGGCATCAAAATCCATTGGTTGAAATTATGCTAACAACTGGTGACGCCGCAGATGCTTTTGAGCAGGTCCAGCAGCAATCGGTTGATTTGGCCATTGCGGTAAAACCAGAAAATATTTCTCGCTTATTTCATTTTCAGCCAATCGCAAAAATACCCCTCTCTGTGATTGCTCCTACCATGACTTGCCAAGTGCAGCAATTAGTGAAAAATCAAACAATACCCTGGCATGAAATCCCCATGATCTTGCCAGAACACGGCGCTGCACGTAAACGCTTTGACTATTGGTTTCGCCGTCGCCAACAAGGTAAACCTAATATTTACGCAACCGTTTCGGGACATGAAGCTTTGGTGAGTATGGTTGCATTAGGTTGTGGAGTTGGTATCGCACCGAACGTAGTTGTTGAAAATAGTCCGGTTAAAGATCGCGTACAATATCTCACTAACGTCGGCGAGATAGAACCGTTTGAGCTAGGCATTTGTTCATTAAATCAAAACAAAGAACATGCCCTGATCAAAGCATTTTTAGAAGCGATTTCTGAAAATAATTAACACTATCTAGACGGAAACAGCTTCCGTTAAATGGCGAAGTATTCTATCCATAGCCCGATATGACAGCGCCTCGATAAGCTGTTTACGATGAATGTATTCATCTCCTTCAAGATCAGCCAAGGTGCGCGCAATCTTTAATATTTTATGATGTGCTCGGGTAGACAAGCCAAGTTTCTCTACCGCTAATTCTAAAAATTCATTGTCTTCTTCCGATAATTGACAAAACTTTCGTACTTCAGCACTGGCCAATTGCGCATTAGGTTTACCCTGTCTTTTCAGTTGAATTTCTCGACATTTTTTAACTCGTAGACGAATTTCTTCACTGGTTTCATTATTTTCTGAATTAGCGCTCCACATGCCTTTAGGTAGGCGAGTGACTTCAATTTGAATATCAATTCGATCAAGAAAAGGACCCGATAAACGATTTAAATAACGCAAGACTTGTTCTGGGGTGCTACGGCGATCATTATAAAAACCCGTTGGACTGGGGTTCATCGCGGCTACCAATTGAAATTGTGCCGGATAAGTTTGTTTATGCAAAGCACGTGAGATAGTAACTTCACCAGATTCCATGGGTTCACGCAGTACATCCAGCACTTTTCGTTCAAATTCAGGGAGTTCGTCTAGAAATAAAACCCCATGGTGCGCTAAAGAAATTTCCCCCGGTTGTGGCTGGCTTCCTCCGCCAACAAGTGCCGCTGAAGATGCGGTATGATGTGGCGCACGGAAATGACGTGTTTGCCAAGATTGTTCATTAATTATTTGTTGGCTAATTGATTGAATGGCCGCAACTTCTAAAGCTTCTGCTTCGGTCATTGGCGGTAAAATCCCTGGTAATCGGCTAGCAAGCATCGTTTTTCCTGTACCAGGAGGGCCGATAAACATTAAATTATGC
This sequence comes from Thalassotalea sp., assembly GCA_029249355.1. Classification (GTDB taxonomy): domain Bacteria; phylum Pseudomonadota; class Gammaproteobacteria; order Enterobacterales; family Alteromonadaceae; genus Thalassotalea_H. The sequence goes on along the minus strand of JAQWHO010000151.1, from coordinate 4,991 downwards.
CCGCCAGAAGCGGCTATTTCCAGTGCTCTTTTTGCTAATGGTTGGCCAATAACGTCGCAAATGTCGAGTGATGAATATGTGTGTGTTTGTTGAGGTGTTTTGGCTGTCACGATTGGCAGTGATTGCTGTTTTAGCAAGTGAGGATATAATTCGGTTAAATGGCTAAGTGCATAAATTTTCGCGCCTTTAACCCAGCTGGCTTGTTCTGCATTCTGCGTTGGAATAATTAAGGTTCTTTGATTATTTGCACAGGCCATCGCCATAGGTATTTCACCAATGACTTCTCGTAATTCACCCGAAAGAGCTAGCTCACCGGCAAATTCATAATTTAATAATTCTTGATGAGGAATTTGTTCTGATGCCGCTAAAATTCCCACTGCAATAGGTAAATCAAAGCGTCCACCCTCTTTGGGTAAATCAGCAGGTGCTAAATTGATGGTGATACGTTTGGCTGGAAATTCATAACCACAATTGATAATAGCGCTTCGCACTCGATCTTTTGCTTCGCGAACCGTAGTTTCTGGCAAACCAACGATATTGAAAGCGGGTAATCCATTAGCTAAATGAACCTCAACAGTAACAAGAGGTGATTCTAAACCAACACGCGCACGAGAATAAACACAGGCAAGTGACATATAAATCCATTTATTTATCGTCCTTAAGTATTCGAAGTGTAGTAATAAATTTTTATTTACGCGAACAGAAAAGCTCAAATACAAAGATTCATATAACTAAAAAATAAATAGCATAATAAAAAGGTCAGTAAAAAAGCTTGCACAATGAATTAGAGCTATGGTACTAATTTAAATAGGCTGGAAACGGCAAATAAATTTTATTAGTTTTATTTAGGTTTATTGAATAAACATGCAAACATTTAGCTCAGTCATTATTAACATTCTCATCGTCGTGATTATTCAATCATCGCGAGGTCGTTTGTTGAGCTAAAATAAAGCTAAGAGTCATAACAAACCCCTCGCTCCGAAAGGACCGAGGGGTTTTTGCTTAATTGGAAATGCAAATAATGACATTTCGAATGATAAGTAAATCAGCGAGATAATTTTTTAACAAAGGAGAATACTAGTTAACTTTTACCATTTTTATCAAATGATTAAGATGAATAATTGTTGAATAGTTTTACTAAGCAAATGACTACCGAGAAAAAACAAACAGGCGGTTCAGTTTTATTTAATGTTTTACAACAGCATGGCGTTGAGCATGTTTTTGGTTACCCTGGCGGTGCCATAATGCCAATTTATGATGCGTTGTATGATAGCGACGTTCAACATTTTCTTTGTCGCCATGAACAAGGCGCTGCTTTTTCTGCGGTTGGTTATGCGAGAGCTTCAGGAAAAGTGGGCGTATGTTTAGCGACTTCTGGCCCTGGTGCCACGAACTTAATTACTGGGCTTGCGGATGCTTTAGCGGATTCAATTCCTGTTGTTGCTATTACTGGTCAAGTGCCTACTTCAGCAATGGGTTCAGATGCTTTCCAAGAAATTGATATTTTTGGCTTATCGTTAGCCTGTACGAAACATTCTTTTCAAGTGACCAATGTAAATGATTTACCTAAGGTTTTGCATAAAGCTTTTGCCATCGCGCTTGAAGGTCGTCAAGGGCCTGTTTTAGTTGATATTCCAAAAGATGTGCAGTTAGCCGAAGTCACGAAAAGCCTTGAAGATTTTTCTCAACTAAGAAATAAAGTGAAGTTACCGCCGGCAAATGTTGGTAGTGCTATTGCGTTATTAAGTAAAGCCAAAAAGCCTGTGTTATATGTTGGTGGTGGTGTTGGTATGGCAAATGCCATTGACGAATTAAGGGCCTTTTCTGACATTACTAAAATCCCAAGTGTTTCTACCTTAAAAGGTTTAGGAGCCATTGATCCTGATGATGATAATTATCTCGGTATGCTTGGTATGCACGGTACTAAGGCATCGAATATTGCGGTTCAAGAATGTGATTTGTTGATCGCGGTTGGTGCTCGCTTTGATGATCGCGTAACTGGTAAATTAAATGAATTTGCGCCTCATGCTAAAATCATTCATTTTGATATTGATACCGCTGAAATTAACAAACGTAGAGCTGCAGATGCCGCTATTCTAGGCGACTTAAAAATTAATCTACCGGCATTAGCAATTCCATTATCAATCAATGATTGGCAGGAAAAATGTCAACAAATGAAAGCTGATTTTGGCTGGCAATACGATCATCCCGGCGAAAATATTTTTGCACCTGCAGTTTTAAAAGAAATCAGTGACAAAATGCCGAAAAATTCATGTGTGACAACGGATGTAGGGCAGCATCAAATGTGGGCTGCTCAGCATATGGAATTTGATGATCCCAGCAATTTTTTAACCAGTGGTGGTATGGGAACGATGGGTTTCGGTATTCCTGCTGCTATTGGCGCGCAAGTGAGCAGACCAACTGATTGCATTATCGCTGTCTCGGGTGATGGGTCATTTATGATGAACGTTCAAGAATTATCAACGATTAAACGTTTTCAATTACCAGTGAAAATATTGCTGATTGATAATGCAAAACTCGGCATGGTTCGTCAGTGGCAAGATTTGTTTTTTAATGGTCGTTTGAGTGAGACTGATTTATCTGATAACCCGGATTTCATTATGTTAGCCACTGCTTTTGACATCAAAGCTAAACAAATTACTAAAAAGAGTGAAGTCTCTGCTGCCGTTGAAGAAATGCTTGATCACGATGGTCCATATTTATTACAAGTTAAAATTGATGCACAAGATAATGTTTGGCCTTTAGTTCCACCAAATACAGCAAATGATCAAATGATGGAGAGCATCTAAAATGAATCAATATCAACTAACCATCAAAGTAGATGATAAGCAAGTGGTGCTTGAGCGTATTTTACAAGTAGCGCGTTACCGTGGATTTTTAATCAATGGCATGAACGCAAAAGTTAATACGGGAACCAATATAGGCACCATTGAATTGATGGTTAAAAGTGAACGACCTATTGAGCTGTTAGTCGATCAAATTAATAAATTGATTGATATCAAAACTGTTAAAGTCAACAAAAATGCAACGCAGCAATGTGACTTATAACCAGTTATAATAATCGAGCAACAAGCACCCATAATAAATTGAGCTTAGTGACTAACAATATAGTTATCTAAGCGAGTGAAAATATAAGAAATTAGGAAAAGAAAATGGCTAAAGTAAATGCGGAACTCATCTGGTTTAATGGTGAACTCATGCCGTGGAAAAACGCAACAGTACATGTAATGAGTCATGCCTTACATTACGGATCTTCTGTTTTTGAAGGCATACGTGCCTACGACACACATAAAGGTACGTGTATTTTTCGTTTAGAAGAGCACATCAAACGTTTATTCGATTCAGCAAAAATATATCGTATGAATATTCCTTATACGCAAGAAGAAGTTGTTCAGGCTTGTAAAGATGCGGTTGCTAAAAACGGTTTAAATTCAGCGTACTTACGTCCATTAGCCTTCCTTGGTGATATCGGCATGGGACTTCGTCCGCCTATTGATGCTATTGCAGATGTTATGATCGCTGCTTTTAGCTGGGAAGCCTATTTAGGTGCTGATGCTATCGAGAATGGAGTTGAAGTTGGAGTGTCAAGTTGGAACCGATTAGCGCCGAACACTATGCCAACTGCAGCGAAAGCTGGCGGAAATTACCTTTCTTCACAGTTAATTTCAACCGAAGCTGCTCGTCATGGTTATGCCGAAGGTGTTGCTTTGGATGTTAATAACATGGTGAGTGAAGGTGCAGGCCAAAACTTATTTTTAATCCGTAATGGCATTCTTTATACCCCGCCAGGCACGGCTTCAATTTTACAAGGTTTAACCCGTGATACGGTGTTCTTCTTGGCTAAGCAACTTGGTTATGAAGTACGTGAAGAGCCGATTTCTCGTGAGTCTTTATATCTTGCGGATGAATTTTTCATGTGTGGTACAGCAACAGAAGTGGTACCTGTGAAATCAGTCGATGGTTTGCCTGTTGGTGACGGTTCTCGAGGTCCTATCACTAAAGCATTACAAGAAGCTTTTTTTGGTATTTTTAATGGAACTACATCGGTACCAGAAGGTTGGTTAGATCCAGTTAAATAACGGTTCTTTGCTTGCTACTTCATCGTCAGGAGTGCTCACCTATAGTTATAGGCTCCGCGCTCCTTCCTTGAATTAGCAATAAAGCCCTCGTTATTAAAACTCTATGCAAATAAAACTTATTAAGTTTTATTTTTAAAACGGTTAATTGACAATTTTATAAATAAAATTTTTCAAAATTAATTCTCAACATTATCAATCGGAATAAAAATCATGCCTAAATTAAGATCTGCAACTTCGACTCAAGGCCGTAATATGGCTGGTGCTCGTGCATTATGGCGCGCAACAGGAATGACAGATGGCGATTTTGGCAAACCAATTATTGCCGTAGTTAACTCGTTTACGCAATTTGTTCCTGGTCATGTGCATTTAAAAGACATGGGACAATTGGTTGCAGGCGCTATTGAAGAAGCTGGTGGCGTAGCGAAAGAATTCAATACTATTGCTGTTGATGATGGAATTGCTATGGGTCACAGCGGCATGCTTTATAGCTTACCTTCACGTGATCTTATTGCTGATTCAGTGGAGTACATGGTAAATGCACATTGTGCTGATGCCATGGTATGTATATCAAATTGTGACAAAATTACTCCGGGTATGTTAATGGCAGCAATGCGCCTTAATATTCCAGTAATTTTTGTATCAGGCGGCCCGATGGAAGCGGGTAAAACTAAGCTTTCAGATCAAATCATTAAACTTGATTTAGTCGACGCCATGATTAAAGGCGCTGATCCGACAGTGAGCGATGAAGACAGTGACAAAGTAGAACGCTCTGCCTGTCCAACGTGTGGCTCATGTTCAGGCATGTTCACTGCCAATTCGATGAACTGCCTCACGGAAGCACTCGGACTTTCGCTCCCCGGCAACGGCACCGTCGTCGCCACCCACAGCGAC
>JAQWHO010000150.1 GCA_029249355.1 Thalassotalea sp. | reverse complement strand
TTTCTTCAGGAAATTACCAATAACTTTCATCAGAACGGCATACCTTTACTCGTAGGCTCAGATTCCGGAGTACTACTCTCACCTCACGGTTTAGCAACCCACAATGAAATGAGACTATTAACAGAAGCAGGATTAAGCAACTTTGAGGTGTTAGCTGCTGCAACAATTAATCCAGCAAAAGCGCTTAAACTAGACAAAGAAATGGGTAAAATATCTGAAAACTATAACGCTGACTTTATTTATTCAGCTGCTAACCCAGTGCTAAACTTATCTGTGCTAAAAAACCCTTTGGCGGTGATAAAAAATGGTCATTGGTATTCTAGAAAAGCGCTTAAAGCAATGAGAACAGAAGCTATTGAGTCTAGAAGTTTTTGGGAAGAATTCTCTGTTTTATTCGAAGCGTTATAAAATACATATGATTTAACGAAGCCATTAACTTATTTATAGTTAGATTGAGGGTAAGTTAATAAGCTGAACACGTATCATTAAGCTTTATTTTTAAGGACGAAACAGCATAGATTACATTAACGACCTGTAGTACAACTCAGATGTTTCTTTAGTACGTTAAACGCTTCTTCTATTTGCTGTGCCTTTATCGTTTCTCCACCTTTGTCAGGATGATATTGATGTAAAAGTTTACGATATTGTCGCTTCACTTGCGAAAAATCAGCATCTTCATTTAGTAGCAAACATTCGAATGCATTTTTTATTACAGCTGGGGTTTGTGGAATACTTTTTATGTCTTCAGCCATAAAGTCCCAAAAACTTTCGATCAATAGTTCAACGTCTTGTTTATTTGTATCTGTAAAGTTTTGCCAATCAAGATAATAAGTGCGCAATTTATCTTCTTTGCTCAGAGCCACCGGCCCTTTTTGATAAGGTAAAAACCGAATATGTGTTACCAGAATATCCAAATTCGCTTTTTGCTCTGCTTGCCAAAGATCTTTCAGCTGATATAACGCATTGAAAAGTATAAAGTGCGTTTGAAACAATATTAAAGGATCAGACATTCCACCTTTTATAAAAACTTGATAGGGAGGCTTTTGCAAAATTTGAATTAAATTATATTCACTAATACCCAGTGAATGTTGAGGGAGAATTTTTTCTAATGCTGTTAGTAATTTATGTTGAGGCAAATTATCGAACCAAGTTACATATTTATATTAAAACGTTAAAAAAGAAGTGTCGGATTGAGAAATTAAATTTTGATCAGTCATTCAGTTGAGTTATTTCTTCAAACTTAACAACATAATAGCCGTCTTTTAACGTACTCTGTAATTCAGTATGAACATTAAATCGCTTCACACCATTGAACTTCGTCATAATATTAACGGTTATAGTTACATAGCTATCATTTTTCAAATCAGCGGACTCCATGCTCAGTTCCCATAAGTTTTCTACAACTTTCTGATAACTAGGATCTGGATAGGCTTTTTTCCACCAATGATTTTTATCCGGTATCTCTTCTAAACTCCAGCCAATAGAATCAATAAAAGCCTTATTTGAATAAATAATAGCATGATTAAGTGAGTCTTCCGTTAACTCTACAACCAAAATAGGTACAGGTGAATTATCTAAAATTTCTGTTGGAATGGACTTATGCAAAATGGCCTCTTTATTGGTAAGAGTTTGCTTCGACAAAATTCATTGTAAAGAAAGGAAGCTAGTTGTCCAGAAGACGCTTGTTAATTTAGAATTTCCAATAAACTATAGTTTTAAGATTGAAAGTTATTCTAGATAAGCAAAAGCCTTAACATAAGATAAGGCTTTTGGCATTTTTCGGGGTAATAAGTAAAGCTTATTGCTTAACTCTCATATCTAATATTGGCATATTTTGCCCACCCAGCATTGTTGCTGGTAACTTACCATCCCAGTTTTGCGCTTCTGTTAACTTAATAATAAGTGGGTTATCACCTAACGCTTTAGCTTTAGCTTCTATTGCCTCGGCTTCAGCTAAACCCTTTATTCTGATAGCTTCCGCTTCAGCAATAGCGACAACTTTTATACCGTCTGCCTTTGCAGTAGCGGTGTTAACATCTCGCTGAGCTTCCAAATTTTGACGAGCTAATTTATGCTCTTCTGCTGCAGCTAAATTCTTTTCAGTTTGTTTAGTTTCAATCGATGTTAAATATTTAACCGGTAGTTGTATATTTTCTATTTGAATATTATCGACAGTAACAGGAAAGTCTTTCATTTCTTCAATCAAATTTGCTTCAATTGCTTGTATTGCCGTCGCTCTGTCTTGTATTAAGCGTTCAGCATCAAACCTTGGGATAACATCTTTGGTTGCTGATCTAAATCGCGGATCTAATATTCTATTTTCGAACTGTGATAAGCCACCGTATTGTCTGAATAACTCTAGAGCAGCCGTTTTATCTACGGTCCAGTTTACAGAAACGCTCACAGTAACAGGCATTTGCTCTTTGGTACTTGATGCCATTTTTTCTTCGTTTTTACGTGTTCTTACTTCAATTTCTTCAACGCCATCAATAAAAGGCACTTTAAAATGAAGCCCTGGATTCACTTGCTCTTTAGCTTCACTGAAACGTTTTACAATTCCTATATGCCCTTCGTTCACGGTATATATAGAGTTGAATAAACAAATAAGAGCCATCAACACAGTTCCTATTGTCTTAAGTGGTAATTTTGATTGATCAAATTTCATGTTTAGTCCTTTAGTAATAATTGTTATCCCTCAAATGTTAACATCAAATTAACATGATTAAAAAGTTACCTCTTATATTCACAAAAGTATTAGCAAAAAATTCTTTTGAATATTTAAAGTGTTAACAACTTTAGATGTTTATTATTGTGAACTATCATTAGCTGGATTCAACGTTAATTCTTGTTTTTATTTTCTTAAGTAATACTAAAAAAACAACGCCAAAAGTAAAGATAATGAGTGTTGACGGTTCATAAACCTTAGTTGAATTACTTACATTAGCAATAGGTGAAAAGTTGTTAAATGCTAATCCAATGCCTTTCTTTTTACTACCTGTGAATGTAATATTGATCTGAGTTATGTCAGTCAATCCATTAAAGCCAAATGACCAAGGCTTCCCATTCAAACTGTTATCGTTTCCAAGCGGAGAAAGTATTGAATCTAACAATGTAGACCCATTGTATGCTTGTACTAAAAACTGTTCAGTTTTATTACCACCATCAATATCCCAAATTTCACCTGAGGCTCCCGTGACGGGTATGTCAGCATCATACAAAATAGAAAAAACGCCAAAAGGTTTATAAGGGTCACTTTGCCTTAAAAAGAAATCACCTAATAACTGAGTATATCCGGGGGCAGCAACATCTTTAGCTGATTTAATTCCCCAGAAGCCAGTATCGTTATTAGTATCAATATTTCCTGCTTCTTCAAAGACAGCTTTAGTATCTAGAATGCCATCAAAATTAACATCAAAACCAAAACGAACAGTCACACCATCAACGATGAATGCATCGGAAAACTCTATTGTATCGTTATCCACAGGTTCGCCACCAAAGGCTGTTTTTTCAAAATCAATAAGTCCTGCATTTACAACAAATGAAGTAGATAAAATCATTAAATAGCATGTTAGACGCTTAATATTCATATATATTCCAGTAAATTAATGTAAACCTACTGTTTATCTAACAAAGTCAATGCCAATTTATATAAGTGCATAATATCAATAACTTAAGATGTCTCCAGACTATTTAATCAAGCTCCGTTCGCATTATGATTCTCGTTCTAGAAAATTATTTATCAATTCAATAATCAAGTAATACAAATAGTATTGTTGCGCTTTACATACCACACGCTTTATATTCATAAAAATAACAATGATAAGTTAGTTCTTACATCAATGAAAAATTACTAATAGGTAAGTTATGTGCGGTAGATTCAACGCCACGTTTGATAGTGGTGTTAAAAAGCTTTATACCCGTTTGAAAATCAATAAAATTATTGATAAGCCAATTGATAAGCGATTTGTAAAGGCAGCTGAGAATGTTTCTATTGTTAGAAATAAAGGTCTCTCTCGAGTTGTTGAAAATGCAGTTTGGTGGTTATTGTTAGAAGAAACAGAAAGTGGCTTTAAACCTTCCCAATATACATCTTTTAATACGCGATACGATAAACTAAACACACGGAAAAGTGCAGGATATCAAGCCTACCGAAATTCACGATGTGTTTTTGCAGTTAAGGGTTTTGGAGAAACTGAATTTGTAAATAACAAACCCCTTCATTATTTTGATATGGCAGATGAAAACGATGGTTTACTTCTTGGTGGACTTTGTCGAGATTGGATACATAATCGAACTGGCGAAAAAATTACCTCATGCTCGGTGATCACCTTACCACCGCATAAAAAGTTACGTCATATTCACAGTAAAGCAATGCCATTAATACTCAAACAAGATGATGAAACTATTAACCACTGGTTAAATAATGAATTCAACAATGTTGAAGCATTTTCCCCTTTGCTTCACCCTAATATTCCACAAAACATAATTGCACAAAAAATAGATAAACCAATGCGTTATAATACAATAGGATTAAAAGAACTTATTGAAAAAGACTGATTAACAATTTTAGAAAATTTTTCTCTATTTCAATTTAAGGGTTATTTGTTTTGTAATAATCAGACATAATAAAGTTAATATTTATGACTCATTGTAATATCAAAAACGTGTAGTGCTTTATGATAAAAGATATTTCTGATTTAACGTTAAAATTAAAGTCCATGCTTTCAAGCCAACACTCCGTTTACCTCAAAGGAAGTGTTGCTGATTACATTCCAGCTTTAGCAACTGTGCCACCACAATTAATGGGCGTTTCAGTTGCTACTATTGATGGTCATATAGTTAGCTCTGGTGATGATCAAGTACCCTTTTCTATTCAGAGTATTTCTAAGATATTTGGCCTTGTGATGGCAATGAATCGCATGGGTGATTCGTTATGGCAGCGTGTAAGAATGGAACCATCTGGACAACCTTTTAACTCCATTATTCAATTAGAATGGGAGAAAGGTATTCCTCGTAATCCTGTTATCAACGCAGGTGCTTTGTTAGTTGCTGATGTGTTAGCAAGTCATTATTCATCAAGCAAACTCGCTTTTCTAAGTTTTATGCGCCAATTAGCCAATGATGAAAGTATTCAGATTGATCAAAATGTTTATCAATCTGAATTAGCGCATGGCAACCGCAATGCAGCTCTCGCTTATTTAATGAAAAGTTTTGGTAATATTGAGGCTGAAATCCCTGATGTATTAAGTCATTATTTTACTCAATGTTCTATTACGATGAACTGCCAGCAACTTGCTCAAAGCTTATTGTTTTTAGCGAATAAAGGTATCGATCCTCGTAACAATAAAGTCATTTGTACTCGTCAAGATTCACATAGAATTAATGCAATATTGTCAACAAGCGGTATGTATGATCAATCAGGGGAGTTTGCATTTTCAGTTGGCTTACCCGCTAAAAGTGGTGTTGGCGGTGGAATAGTGGCAATTATTCCAAACTATGGTGTTATATGCGCATGGAGCCCCCCACTTAATAAGTTTGGTAACTCGGTTGTTGGTATGAACTTAATATCAGGAATTGCCAATGAGCTTGGTTTATCTATCTATTAGAGTTTTCTGCTCATTCTAGGCTAAAATATAAAACCCTCACCATGGGAGTGGGGTTTTATATTATCTTTAAATTTACTTTTAAATATTTTTACTTACACATCGAAAAATTAAGCCTACTCCCCCTAAGGCAAGTATAGCTATTGATGTAGGTTCCGGAACTGTTGCTACTGGAGCAGCCACAGGAAGTAAATTGCGTGGAGCAAAAGCAGCAGCAACTGGCTCTTTTATTGTGATTCGCCCTTCTTTCACTAAATAAGTACCAACTCCTGAGTTCCCAGACTCGTAATACCTACTATAGTTTGCAGGAAAGTCTGGAGAATACAACTTTCCTCCTCCTAAAGTAACACCAGCTAAAGAGAACTTGTTATTGTCATCAAAGAAGAACCCCCAAGAAGAGCTAGCACTCGTTCCACCAAATAATGTAAAGAAAGTTTGTGATGATAATGTATTGCCTGTGCTGTAGCCCTGTGAAGAAAATACTAATGAATTTCCGAAAAATTTAGAGAAGAGCTGCACAACTTGGTTGGCTGTAGCATAACCAAATCCATTATCGCGGTGAGGAATTATAGCTTGTTCAAATGGAGTTGCATCAGTGACTGAAAGATCTAACCAAGTTAAATTGGTCGCCTCATCATAAACGGCTAGGTTATCACCTAATTCTAAGTAATCAGACTGAATCAAACCAGCCCTTGCATTGTTAATAAAACAACTAATTAAAACGACTAAGCTCACTAAAGATAGAGTCTTATTATTCATTTGTATATCCAACCATTCTTCGGTTTATCGTAAAATTTAAATATGACAAATCCTTTTCACTTCATTACCAAGAAAATGACCAAAAATTTGAATAACTAATTTCTAATACAATGACTTATAAAGTTACAACAGCTCCTTCTGGACGACAAATTAACATAAACATTTACAATTTGATAACTTTTATTTGATAAATCGGCAAGGGCTATAATATTCTTTTTCTATTCAATCTGGTTAACCAGGCTGAGTAAAATGACAAGCTAACTTAAGAAAGCAATACTTTCCACATAACCTAGCCCTTCAATAAAAACTAATCGATATATCAACAAGTTATAAAACACAACATCTTCCAATTAATTGAATTTTATAACTTTTTCTAAAAACCTTGGTCTCTTTCTGTATTTATTAATACGTAAAAACAATCATAATTAACTCAAACTATTGGTTTGTAAGTAATAAAGGAGAAACGTTTAGCATCAGCTTAAGTATTGGCGCAGCAAATTATCCCAATGACGCAAATAGTGTTGAAGAGTTAATGAAGTTTGTTGATTTAAGCGCATATACTGGAAAAACTAAAAATAAGAACTCTATACAGTTTTATTCCCAATCAATCAAAGATGCCTCATTGCAGATTATTGAATTAGAAAAAGAGCTCCGCAATGCCATTAAGCGTCAAGAATTTGAATTATATTTACAACCCATTGTTAATTTAGAGCAAAATGCTATTCATAAAGCCGAAGCATTAATTAGGTGGAACCACCCTGAAAAAGGGCTTATTTTGCCAATGCAATTTATTCCCGAGGCAGAAAAAAGTGAATTAATTAACGTTATTGGTCATTGGGTGATAAAATCAGCCTGCGAAATAGTCAAAAAATTAAGTGATAAAGGCTATAAAATAAAAATATCAATTAATTTGTCACCCTCTCAAGTTATTGAAGAGAATCTATTTTCATTCATACATAACTGTATTCGAGAATATAAAATTGAACCGGATTTATTAGAATTTGAAGTCACAGAAGGTGTATTAGTTAATGATTATGCTATTGCTGAACGATTACTCAGCAAAATAAGAGCTATTGGCATGAGCGTATCAGTTGATGACTTTGGCACTGGCTACAGTTCTTTAGCTTATCTTAAAAAACTCCCGTTAGACTTTGTCAAAATAGATCAGTCATTTGTTAAAGATATTGTTATTGATGATAACGACAAAGCCATTGTTAGAGCAGTGATAGCCATGGCACACAACTTAAATTTAGGCGTTACCGCTGAAGGTGTTGAAACGAATGAGCAATTAAAGTTTCTCAAGAAAAATGCCTGTAATTCGGTACAAGGTTTTTTATATAGCCGCCCGGTAAAGTTTGATATTTTTCTCGATTTAATAAAAAACGTTTATTAACCAATTACTTGTCATTCAACTTATTTTCCCGACTAAATTATTGCTCAACTAAAGCACTCAGATAATTCTGATAAGCTTGTTGATGATAATTTTTAGATAATGGATTCATAAAACCATGTAAATATTCAGTTTTACTTATCGTTACCTGCTTTTTTCCTGTTAGTGCCTGAATGTGATCATCAATCGAAAAATGTGGTTCTGACTTAGGCATAATCAAATTAACGGGGCTTTGTGGCTCAAGCGTTTGCATATTTCTTATTTGTGAACCATAAAACAAGTCACTTTTCATTAAGTAACATGAATTATTTTTCGCGCAATATTGCCAGCAAACAGCTGCGCCAACACTAAAACCCACCAACCTATATGGCTTATTTATTGATAAAAGGTATTTTTCAAGCTTTTGGTAGTATTTTTTAATTCCAATATGTTGGCTAAAATACTCATAGGCATTAGCTTCATTTGCAAATTGCACATTTTTCCCTTGATAAGGATCAACAATAGAAAAGCCACCTTTAAGACTAATAGATTCAGCGAACATCTCTAACGCAGGTGTTTTGCCAAAAATATCAGTCACGATTATAGTTTTCATATTCTCCTCTTTAAATTCGATAAGTTATTGTAGATAAGCAAATTTGATAAGTTAATTAAATTAATCCATCGCATGAGTTTATCTCGTTTGTCCCACAACTCACACTTCTCTATGATGAACTTGTTTTCAAAATCTCCCCAGATTTTTGAATTTTTAAACATTATTTTGATGTTAAGGGTGCGTTTATCGCACCCTTTTTTTCTGCCTGAAATCTCTTCATCTTAATGCTTTTCACTGGCGCTGATATTCAATACTTAAATTATTTCCCAAATAAAGCTGCACTATTTGTAACTCATCGCACCAAAACAGAGCATCATTTACTTCTATTAGAAAAATTATTAAACAAATATTTTTATAATTTAGATAAAAATCTTATATAGCCCTTATTAAAGCCATACTACGACAAGAAAATAAATATATTGGCATTACTGGTCTGACATTTGCTCTAGAGGCATTGGGATCATTACAAGTATTAATATATGGCTATTCAAACACCTATCCGCGGACTTCGCTCTTTTTGTATTGCAGCTAAATGTTTAAGCTTCAAACACGCCGCTTCACAATTATTTTTAACACCATCAGCCGTCAGTCACCAAATAAAACAGCTTGAAGAGCAAGTAGGTTTTAACCTATTTGAACGACAAACACGGGCTATAAAATTAACCACCTCAGGTAAAAAGTTTTATAACGCTGTACAACCCATTATTCACGAACTTGAAGCGACTATTGGCAGGTTTACCGCAACACAAGAAAACAAAACCATAACAATTACCATGCCTGAGTTTTTTGCCAGTGAATTATTTATTCCTAAATTAAGTGTTTGGACCGAAGAAAATCCGACCATCAATTTACAGCTAGAAACAGTTAAGTCCGCAAATCAAACTAACATACCTTCTGAACTTTCTATTGTACTAGCCAACGGAAAACCGAATGGCAGTATAGTGCATGAACTTTTTCCTATTCGATATGCACCCGCTTGTAATAAAAGTTTATATAAAAAGTGGTCAAGTTTAGGTTATGACGCGTTAAAAGAAGTACCACTAATATTGCATCAATCTCGACCTTGGTCATGGCATCAATGGGCTGATCGTGTAGATATTGAAGACTTTGATCCTAAGCAAATCATTCAATTTGACAGTATGTTTGGTGTGGCAAGAGCTGCCCAACAAGGTATGGGCATTGCACTTGTACCATTACCCATGAGTAAATCATGGTTCAGTGAACAATTATTAGTGAAATTATTTGATCACGAACTGATCACAAACGATAAATATTATTTAATTCGTCATGAAAGTATCAATGAAGGAAGTGAGCTAGACACCTTTGCTACCTGGGTTAAACAAGAGTTTTCGATATAAGTGAATTTAATTCAATTGATAGCTGTATTTTTGTCGTTTGTCAGCCATCACACTTTTTTTTAAAGTAACAACCGTCAACAGCATTGGCACTTTATTTAACTCATTACTTTACTTGAAAAGGAAAACATCATGAAACTTAACACGCTCGTTTCAAAAACATTACCCTCAATTTTACTCGTATGTTGTAGCAGCACCTTTGCAGCAGGCAGTGTAGACAAATTTAAAGTTGCTGTAGTAAAAAATACTTTAGGTGCAGATAAAATAATCGCAGGCGATTATACAACCGGCATGAAAGACATTGAAATGACAGATAAAATAAACTTTAATCACGCAATGAACTTATGCGCAGCTCAAATTAAAACCTATAAATTTACTAAGGCAGAAGAGTCATGTACTAAAGCGATTGATTCACTTTCAGTAAATGCGTCACGTGGACGTCACGGTAAACTTTTAAAAGCTTTAGCTTACAGCAACCGCAGTATCGCAAAACACTTAAACAATGAAAGTTACGGCGCTTATGAAGATTTATTAACGGCTAAGTCATTATCTGAAAATTCAATTATTATGGATAACATGGCTTACTTTAAATCATCTACAAGCATGACTTCATCAAGTGAACTAGACGCAATTACAGCCTCTGAATAAGGATATGACTATGAAAGACTTTAAAATACAATACGAGCGTATCATTTTATTTTGTTATCAAGTCAGTCATTTATCAATGTCACAATGGAATATAGAGAAGCTGCAGATGAATACATTAGGTTCAAATCGACAGCAATAATTATAATAATATAGAGAAACATATATGACATATTTAGTCGGGTGTAAAATGCCAACTCAACATTTTGCACCCTATATTGTCAATCAACTGTTCATTCTTATTAAATAAACTATCTTCGCCAATATATCCTCACTTCTACATTTACGCACTAGAAAGCCAATTCATACACTGTTAGAATCTAGCCAAGTTAATTTTTAGAAAACATGAGAAAAATTCAAGATGGGCAGAGCTTACCAAAACCGTAAATTATCAATGGCAAAAACCGCTGGTGCAAAAACTAAAGTGTATTCTAAATACGGAAAAGCGATTTATGTTTGTGCTAAAAATAGTGGAACAGATCCTGATGGAAACCTAACATTACGTGGCTTAATTGATAGAGCTAAAAAAGATCAAGTACCAACTCATGTTATTGATAATGCAATTAAAAAAGCATCTGGTGCCGGCGGTGAAGATTATGCTGAAGCACGATACGAAGGCTTTGGTCCAGGTAACTGCATGGTAATAATAGATTGTTTAACAGACAACGGTAATCGTACCATTAAAGATGTTCGTCAATGTTTTACTAAAACCAATTCTAAAATTGGCTCAACTGGCACTGTTTCACACATGTTTGATCACCAAGCGGTATTTGCTTTTAAGGGCGAAGACGATGAAGCGGTGTTAGAAACGTTGATGATGGCTGATATTGATGTTACCGATGTTGAATTAGAAGACGGCATTATCACTGTTTACGCACCACATACTGAATTTTTTAAGATCAAAACTGAATTTGCTAACAGCATGCCTGAATTTGATCTTGAGGTTGAAGAAATTACTTGGGTACCACAAACCTATGCCGAAATTTCTGGCGAAGATGACACCGCTAATTTTGAAAAATTCATTGCGATGTTAGATGATTGTGATGATGTACAAAATGTTTATCACAACGCAGAACTACCTGCAGAATAGATTTTATCGCTAGTTTGTTTTAATCATTAAATTTATTTAAAAGCACCTAAATTAGGTGCTTTTTTTATTGAAAATTAAGCCAACAACTTTATTAAAATAGCTTCACATTCTTTTATCGTCATTTGCTTAGGAACCGGATATTCACAATTAGCCTCGTGTATTGCTCTCTTAGCTAAAACAGAAATAGCTTCCTTCTTTAATTCTGGAAATGACTTTTGAATATTCAAGGTAACATTTAATGCTTTTACTGCTTCAATAAACTTTTCCGCCGCTATTTTTTCATTATCATTTTGATTAGCAATTCCCGCATGATAAGCCATTTCAGCATATTGTTGAAAAGCATCATCAAAAGAAAATTGTAGAATATGCGGAAGTAACACCGCGTTGGCTAGACCATGTGGAATATGGTAATAACCGCCCAGTTGATGCGCAATTGCATGTACATAACCGATTGAAGTTCTGGTAAAAGCAACGCCAGCATAATAGCTCGCCAATGACATTTCCGTACGAGCGGTTAAGTCTTTACCGTCTTGATATGCTTGCGGTAAATAAGTAAATATTCGCTTTATCGCGTCAAAACAATATGACTTTGATTGCTCGGTTGAGTGCAACCCAATGTATGACTCAACCGCATGTGTTAACGCATCAATACCCGTTTCAGCGGTGATTTTTGCCGGTAATCCTATCATCAATAACGGGTCAATAATGGCATAATGCGGCACTAAACAAGGATCGATAACCGTAAATTTTTGTTTCTTAACAGGGTCTGTTACTACTGCAACTAACGTAGCTTCTGAGCCAGTTCCCGCGGTGGTAGGAATAGCGATAAATGTAGGAAGTTTTTTACGAACTTTGAATAATCCAGATAACGCTTTAATCTTTTTATTTTTAACAGCGCATGCTGCAATCGCTTTTCCGCAATCCATCACAGAACCACCGCCTAAGGTAATAATGCTATCACAGTTATTTAGTTTAAATTGACTTACGCCCAACTCAATAATTGATGTTGTAGGATCGGGGGTTACATCATCAAAAATAGTGTAATTTAATTTTTTTTGTTCTTTTGTTAAAGAATCAATAAGTTGCTGGACAATACCTAAGCTAACAAGCGTTTTATCTGTCACGATAAAAACCTGTTTACTCTGCGCTTGTTTTAAAATTTCACCACATTGTATTAATTTACCTTGCCCACTTATCAGTGTCGGCATGGGTATTCTAATTAGTCGATTTACATAGCGGCGAATAAAGATGAATAAAGAATGGATCACAAAACACTCAACAAGTAGCTAGTAAGTTTCACCATCTAACTACGAGTGGTTTAAATTGTCAACTGGTCTTACCATAGCAATATATAATTAATGAAAAATTATATGTGATTATTTAGCCAATTTTTCTAACATGGCATTTACGGCATCTAAATGCTCTGGATTGTTATGACACATTCCCTGAAATACTGCACATATATCTAGAAAATCAGGTAACTCAGTGCGCTGCGCCATTTTCATTAAACGTTTGGTTAAGCGTAATGATGCCGTCGGTTTTGACGCTATTTCTGTCGCAAGTTCAAGCGTTCTTGCCATTAAATCATCTGGTTCACTTATCGATAAAACAATCCCTATTTCTTTCGCTTCATCGGCGTTTATCACTCTGCCAGTAAACGTTAATTCTGCTGCCTTTTGATAACCAATTAACCGTTGCATAAACCATGCACCGCCATCACCGGGGATAATGCCTAAATTAACAAAGGTTTCGCCAAATTTTGCTTTATTTGAAGCCAGACGAATATCACACATATTGGCGACATCAAACCCTGCGCCAATTGCTGGACCATTTACCGCCGCAATCACTGGCACTTCACATTTATGCAGCGCTAATGGAATACGTTGAATACCTTCACGATACTTATTTTCAAGCGTTTGCACATCTCCAGCAAAGTCCCCTGCTCTGTCTGCCATGTCTTTGATATTACCACCAGATGAAAAAGCAGAGCCCGCCCCGGTAATAATTAACACCGCAATATTTTTAGTTTTATTTACCCAATCAACCGTTGCAACAATATCATCGGCAATCGCAGTGCTAGTCAGTGCATTTCGTACGTCATGACGATTAAAGGTAAGTGTTGCAATATTATTTTCAACGTTTAGTAAACAATCAGCTAATGTAGGGAGGGTCATAAGAATCACTCATTTAATGGGTTTAATTCGGGTGTTTTTCATTCGTGGCTTTAAAGTTTGGCTGCTATTTATTTTCTAACAACTTCACGTTTTGCCAATACTGTTCTAATGCTTCAAGATTATGTTGTTCAAATGATTGACCCGAACTTTCAACTTGTTGCTCAACACCATAAAAGCGTTTGGTAAATTTTTGATTTGCTTTTCTAAGTAAACTTTCAGGATCTTGTTTCGCGTGCCGGCATAAATTCACTACTGCAAACATTAAATCACCTAACTCTTCTGCCAAAGCTTGCGGATCTCGATGAAGTTCATCTTTCACTTCAATCACCTCTTCTTCTATTTTAGCGAAAACATCATTAATGTCATGCCAATCGAAACCTACATGAGAGCAACGTTTTTGAATTTTAGCGGCTTGAGAAAGTGCCGGTAAATTTTTAGGAATATCCGCTAAAATACTTATATTTTCATCTTGGTTTTTGCTTTGACGCTCTTTCGCTTTCTCATTTTCCCAATTCGCTTTTATTTCAGCATCGGTTACTAAGCTTTCATTAGCAAAAACATGCGGATGACGACGAATGAGCTTTTCACAAATAGCCGCGACAACGCTATCGAAGTCGAATTGTTTTTCTTCTTGACCCAATTGACTATAAAAAATGACTTGAAATAATAAGTCACCAAGCTCTTTTTCTAACTCACTAAAATCTGCTTTCTCAACCGCCTCAGATACTGCATCAGCAACTTCATAAGCTTCTTCTATTGTATGAGGAATAATGGATTCAAACGTCTGTTTAATATCCCACGGACAGCCCGTTCCAGGATCTCGCAGTTCAGACATAATCCAACGAAGCTTTTCAATTGAAGGTTTGTCATTCAACATATTTAAGTATCTCTTTTGCTTTTTTAAGCGCATTCAAATTATAAGCGTTTAGCTTCGATAATATCGTCTAGTTGTAATAGTTTACTGATCAACCGAGTTAACATTTCATTGTTGGCAATTTCAATTGTTAACGACATGATGACAGTTTGTTTAACATGATCTGAGCGACTTTCCATGCCCATAATGCTGACTCTTTCGTTCGCTATTATTGTTGAAATATCTCTGACTAAACCTTGTCTATCAACACCGACAAGTTTGACCGTCACTTGATAATGCTTAGAAGTATCTTCGCCCCATTGTACTTCAACTTCGCGCTCAGGTTGCTGTTGTAGCGAGTTTGCCAATTGTTCACAATCAGCCTGATGAACAGATATACCTCGACCTTGTGTGATAAAGCCCATAATTTCATCACCTGGAACAGGGTGACAACATTTCGCCATATGAGTCAATAAGTTACCAACACCAGAAACGGTTATACCATTCGCATCAACAGCACTTTTCGTTTGGTGATATTGCGGTTTTACCAAGCTCTGTGGATCTAATTCTACAGGCGGTTGAGATTTATCATTTTCATGTTGAAGATGATTCACCACTTGTTGCAAACGTGCATGACCTGAGCCGATCGCAACATATAAATCTTCGACGGTTTTTATATTGAAACGTTTGCTGGTCGACATTAAATCAACCTGCATTAAATCGTGTTTTATTAATTCTTGCTCGAGCAACTCTTTTCCCTGAGCAATATGTTTATCGCGGTCTAATAATTTAAAAAAGTGCTGAACTTTTGCACGCGCTCTCGGCGCATGAATATAATGTAAATTTGGGTTCAGCCAATCACGACTCGGATTAGGGGTTTTACTGGTAAGAACTTCAATTTTATCGCCTGTTTTTAAACGATAAGTAAAAGGGACAATACGTCCAAAAACCTTAGCGCCTATACAGCAATGGCCAACATTGGAATGAATGTAATAGGCAAAATCTAGTGGCGTTGAACCATTCGGTAAATCAACGACATCACCATTAGGGGTAAAAACATAAATTCTATCTTCAAAAACTTGGCTGCGTAACTCTTCTATTAGTTCACCACTTTCAGTAACATCTTCTTGCCATTGAAGAATTTTTCGTAGCCAACTTACTTTTTCATCAAAGCCGCTGGTTTTTCCGTGCGCTGAACCTTCTTTATAACGCCAATGTGCAGCAACACCTAGCTCTGCATCGTCATGCATTTGCTTCGTTCTAATTTGCACTTCAATAGACTTACCTTCAGGCCCTAAAACTACCGTATGAATTGACTGATAGCCATTAGGTTTTGGTGTCGCCACATAATCATCAAATTCTTTAGGTAAGTGTTGCCAATTAGTATGAACTATCCCTAAAGCACCGTAACAATCTTGCAACTTTTCAACAACAATTCGCACCGCTCTAACATCATATAACTGTTCAAAATCGAGCGACTTTTGCTGCATTTTTTTCCAAATACTGTAAATATGTTTCGGGCGACCATAGACCTCACCTTTAATATTTAACTCCACTAATTGCTTAGATAAATTACTGACAAAATCAACCATATATTGTTCACGGTCTAAACGTTTTTCATCAAGTAATTTTGCAATTTGTTTGTAAACGGTAGGATGCAAATAGCGAAAAGAAATATCTTCTAATTCCCATTTCAATTGACCTATGCCTAAACGGTTCGCTAAAGGTGCATAGATATTAGCGGTTTCTTTGGCAACAATAACGCGTGATTCTTCATCGGCATTTTTAACAATGCGCAACTGACACAAACGTTCGGCTAATTTAATTACTACCGCACGCACATCTTCCACCATCGCAAGCAGCATTTTTCGAATATTATCAACTTGGTTAACTGAGACTTTATTTGATTGGCTTTGACGTAACGCTTTAATCGCTTCCATTTGCCCTACGCCTTTACACAAGAGAAAAACAGACTCAGAGTAATGCTCTTCAACAAAAGTTAAGGTGATATAGTTATATTCAATTAAAGGGATCAAAAAAGCCGCGGCAAGTGAATCTTTATCAAGGTTTAGGCTGGCTAAAATTTCAACCATTTCCAATGATTTAGTTTGGCATTGTTCATCAATTTCATGATTGGTTTTATTCTCAAGCCAAATACTTTCGAGTAATTGACATTTCTCTTGACTAATTTCAAGTGACGAAAGCCATTGTTCAAAGCTTGTTTGGGTCATTTGATGAGATTTTCGAACCGAAACCATGATACATCCTGTGTTAAATACTAAACGAGAAATAAGGAAAAAAGTTAACGAACAAACAATACCATAGTCTCAATATGCTTTGTTTGTGAAAACATATCAATTAACGCAATTTTTTCAATTTTATAACCATGACTGACTAATAAAGCACTATCTTTTGCTAAGGTTGAAGGATCGCAACTTACATATAAAAGTTGTGGAATGTTTAACTTCACTAATTGTTCTATCGCTTTATATGCCCCAGCTCTGGCAGGATCTATAAGCACTTTATTAAAAGTTTCCTTTGCCCATGAAAAAGATTGCCAGTCACTATTCAAATCTGCTTGATAAAATTGGCAATTATTGACGTGATTATCAGCGGCATTTTTTTTCGCTTGAATCACCATTTTATCGACACCTTCCACACCGATAACATTTTCGACTCTTTTTGCCAACGGCAAGCTAAAATTCCCTAAGCCACAAAATAAATCGAGCACATTATCTTGTGGTTCAAGCGCTAGCCATTCGAGCGCTTGAGCAACCATTTGGGTATTTACCTGATGATTAACTTGAATAAAATCATCTGCATCAAACTCCAACGTAATATCATCGTCAATACGATAATTTAAAGTTTCACACGCTGTTAAAGGCTCAATCGACTTTCCATCGTCAACCATAATTTGACATTGATATAGCTCACTAAACGTTAACCAATGCTTTCGATCTTGCGCTGACATTTTAACAAGTTGTCTAATGATTAAAGTATTTACATGGGTAAAAATTACTTCGAGATGCCCTATTGGATTTACTCCGGACAATTTTGCTAAAAGCTCATTTAAGGGATTAAATAACTCGGCAAATGGCTCAACCAGTACCGGACACTTTTTAATCGCAACTAATTGGTTACTCGCTCGTTGACGAAAACCTATCGTCGCTTGACCATTTTTATTGTATTGCACACCAATACGAGCTTTTCGGCGATAATGCCAAGCTTGACTATTGATCGATTCTTGCCAAGGTAAAGTAATTTTATTCGCAGGATTTTTACTCTTTTTAACTGAACTCTGAACATCTTTATGACGTTCAAAAAGCTCAGTGACTTTTTGTTGTTTAAAAACTAAATGTTCTGCGTGGTTTAAATGCTGTAAATCACAACCGCCACAGCTTGAAAAGTGCTGACAAGCCGCTTTTACTCTATGTTCGCTGGGCGATACAACTTCAAGTAACTTCCCGCGGTAATACTTATTTTTTTGCTCGACAACTTTAGCAACAACCGTTTCACCCGGTAGAGTACCATCGATAAAAATAGTTTTCTGTTGATACGCTCCAACTCCACAGCCGTTGAAGTCTAAACGCGATATTTTTAACTTGCATTGCTTACCCAAATTTTGGGTTTTAGGGGTTACTTTAAAGAAATTTGCCACAAAAAAGGAGACCTATTGTTAATCGCTATAATTTTACTTGCTGATGTGCCATTATAAAGGCGATTATACTAGAAAATCATCATGAAATCTTTGCATAAAGAGTCCCACAATAAATGTATAAATTAAGCCTAAAAGACTGGGTTATTTTACTGACGATTATTCCAACAACTATCATTGGCTTAAGCATTGCTAGTTACTTTTCCTATAGCCGTTACATTGAATTAAATAATCACCTTACCGATCGCTCTAGAAGCATTATCGAACCTTTAGCCATTGCCACAACCGAAGCGGTTATAAATTCCGATAGAGAAAAATTAAGACATTTAGTTGGCTTTACTCATCGTAGTCAGTCTTCAATAATTAAAAGTATTACCGTTTTTTCTAAAAACAATCAGGTGTTGGTTGCTAGTGCTTATCATGGCGATACAGAATTAATGCGCATCAATGCTGGTGAACAAATCCCTTTATCAACATCTTCTCACTTTACCGATGATTATATTATTTTTCGCACGCCGATTATTGATGAAAAAAGCGATGATGAAGTGATCACCAATACTTCTTCTGCACAAGTTATCGTTGGCTATATTGCCATGCAAATTAATAAGAACAACATTAAACTTGCTCAACAAAGCCAGATAATGATGGCCTTTGCCATTGCTTTATTTGGCGCTTTAATTAGTGCATTTTTCTCAACAAGGCTAATTAAAAACTTTACTCGCCCAGTGACTTCAATGGTTCAAGCGGTTGATAGAATTCGAGAAGGTAAACTTGAAAGTCGAGTAACAGGCCAACTAATAGGCGAGTTAAACTTTCTGAAAAATGGTGTCAATGCCATGGCAGAATCTTTAGGCGACTATCATGACGAAATGCAACAAAGTATCGACCAAGCGACAATCGATTTAAGAGAAAGTCTCGAACAATTTGAAATACAAAACGTTGAATTAGATATAGCTAAACGTAAAGCGCAAGACGCCAATAAAGTGAAATCTGAATTTTTAGCCAATATGAGTCATGAATTAAGAACACCGCTAAATGGCGTTATCGGTTTTACCCGCCAAGTATTAAAAACGCCACTGTCTGATACGCAAAGAGATTACTTGCAAACGATTGAGCGCTCTGCAGCAAATTTATTAGCAATCATTAACGATATTCTTGATTTCTCAAAACTAGATGCCGGTAAAATGGTGATTGAAAAAATCCCGTTTTCAATGCGAGAAACCGTAGAAGAAACTATCACGTTATTAGCACCAGGTGCTCATAAAAAGAACGTTGAATTGTCTTTAAGAATAGCTCCTAAAATCCCTGACTCCTTAATTGGGGATGCAATGCGTATCAAACAAGTGATTATCAACTTAGCTAGCAACGCAATTAAATTTACCGATAAAGGCTGTGTAAATATCGACATTGATAAAGAACATGTTGATGAACATAAAGCAATATTCAAAGTAACGGTAAGCGATACTGGTATAGGGATGAATACCTCTCAGCAAGCGTCTATTTTTGAAGCCTTTGGTCAAGCAGATCAAAGTGTCACTCGCTTATATGGTGGCACTGGATTAGGACTGGTCATTTCTCAACGCTTAGTCAAAGAAATGAAAGGCGAAATTAACTTTATCAGTGATGAGAAAAGTGGTTCAACTTTTTGGTTTTCATTTCAATGTGAAATTAACCCTATTCCTGACGAGTCTTTACTGCATCCACCTACTCTTTCACAAAAACGCATTTTGTATTTCGAACCACACACTCATAGCCGAATAGCGACCAGTGAAATATTAGAAAGCTGGAATATGGAAGTATTTCCGGTAATAAGCCTCGAAGAAATCAGTAACGCTTTATCTAAAGGTAACGCTTTTGACTTTGCATTAATAGCTCACGATATAACGCCAACCGCTTTAAATGAATTAAAAAAGTTGATTGTTTCTGTAAAAGAAAATATTCCATCCATTCATTTAGCAATTAATAGTAATTCACCTAACTTACAAGAAGCCTTAAAGGCTGTTGGTGCAAATAGCTGCTTAAGTAAACCATTAACGCCTGAAAAAATTTGCAAGGCTTTAATTCCGCAACATTTTAATTTCGCTAATTCGCTTACTCAGGTGCTTGAAAATAAAATCGCCATTAAAGTGTTAGCTGTTGATGATAATGAAGCAAACCTGAAACTTATTAATGCCCTATTACAAGAACAAGTGACCGAGGTTGTTACGGCTCAAAATGGACAAGAGGCTTTTGAGTTGTGTATGAATGAGAACTTCGCGCTTATCTTCATGGATATTCAAATGCCGGTAATGGACGGTATATCTGCACTAAAACACATAAAAGCACAAACCTTTAATGACAATACGCCAATTATAGCGGTAACAGCTCATGCATTAAGTGGAGAGAAAGATAAACTCCTCAAAGAAGGTTTTAATTCTTATATGACTAAGCCGATTGATGAAAGCATGTTACGCCATATTATTTACGAATATTGTGATCTTGGATTATTAGGTAGCCAAGGCTCGAAAGCTAAATTCATTAATGATGACATGCCTGAATTAACTCATCAGCAAAGTACAACAGAAGATACAGTTCATAGCAAAACAAAGAAAAATACAATTTTATCAATGCTTGAGCATTCAACTGTGATCAACTGGCCAGACGCTATTAATAAAGCAGGTAAAAAACCTCGTTTAGCAAGAGATATGTTAGAGGGGTTGGTTGAAAGTTTACCTGAAACAAAGTTAACTATTTCTGAAGCGTTAACTGCTCAGGATATAGATAAACTTAAAGAATTTATTCATAAGCTAAATGGGGCATGTTGCTACACTGGTGTGCCAGATTTAGGAAAAATGGTGCATCAATTAGAAACTCTGCTAAAAAGTGGCAGTGGCATTGATGATTTAGAGCCGGAGTTTTTTGAGCTTTTTGAACATATTGAACGGGTATTGAGTTTAGCAGGAGATGCTTTTACTGAAATAGATAAGTTACTTGAAAGTAATCATTCATAAGTACCTGAACAACAATAAAATAGGAAACAACTCTCATAAGCTATCCTATTTAAACGATTATTTAGATTTTTATTAGCCGCTATTTCCTTATATAAACTAGAACAATTATATTGAATAAAAGAGATTAACTAACGGATATTAATATCGGGAGAAGTGTTAATGTCGCCATCTTCGCTGACAACAGCTACGCCGCCATTACACAACAGAACGGCAAGACTTTTTCCACTCTCATTTCTGACAAAGGCTAACTCATAGCCAAACTTACCAAGACTACTGGCTGAAAACTTTTGCGCTAAAGAGAGCTTAGACCACCAAACAGACTGTTCAGGTGCTTGATTTCGTCTATCTATTGTAGGAAGTTTTTGTGACTGCATAAAACACATACCGTATAAATTTTAAACACAATTTATATAAGTATAGGCCATTATTTAAAATTTAACAGATGAAAAACCTACTCTGGTTAAGGAGTTAAGCCACGCAGGCGGTTATCACACTGATAATACAACAAAAGCAGTGGCATATTCTTTTTCGTCGGATAACGATATATGCCAAGTTTTCGCTTTTAATGCCTTGGCTTTACTTAACGCAATGTCACTAAACTCTAATTGGGGTTGCCCACTAACTAATGATTTTATTTCTATATGTTGAAAAGAAACGCCTTCAGCAATTCCAGTGCCTAATGCTTTAGCTGCGGCTTCTTTACCCGCCCAGCGTTTCGCTAAATAAGGCACATTGAACTTAAGCGTTTGATAATGGCTATATTCTGTTGGCGTTAATATTCTCACCGCTAAACGATCTAAAGAATTTTCACTCATATCGACTAAACGTTGAACCTGTACTATATCCGTACCAATACCAACAACCGACATAGTTTTATGCTCTTCTTGCTTCTAACATCAACTGTTTCATATCTCTGACAGCTTTATCTAATCCATCAATTGCAGCACGCGCGATAATGGCGTGACCAATATTAAGCTCAATAATTTCAGGAATAGCGGCAATAGGCTTCACATTAAAATACGTTAACCCGTGACCAGCATTTACTTTCAGTCCCTGTTGGTGAGCGTATTGAATGCCTTCGATTAGTCGAGCTAACTCTGTTTGTTGTTCAACTTCTGTTTTAGCATCAGCATATTGCCCGGTATGTATTTCAATATAAGGAGCTTTACTCGCAACAGCTGCATCTATTTGTTTTTTGTCGGCATCAATAAATAAACTGGTTTGAACGCCAGCTTGCTCTAAACGGCTGACTGCTTGATTAATTTTCTCTTGTTGGCCTGCAACATCTAAGCCGCCTTCGGTCGTTAACTCTTCACGCTTTTCTGGTACCAAACAGCAAAATGCAGGTTTTACATCACATGCAATTGTTAACATTTCATCGGTAACGGCCATTTCTAAATTCATGCGCGTTTGCAATGTTTCTTTCATTACATAGACATCTCGGTCTTGAATATGTCGGCGATCTTCACGTAAATGTATCGTAATGCCATCAGCACCTGCATGTTCAGCGACAGATGCGGCGTGGACAGGATCAGGATAAGTTGTTCCTCTTGCTTGACGCAAGGTAGCAATATGATCAACATTAATGCCTAATAAAATATCACTCATGAATTTATTCTCTATCTTTTTTTAAATAATTGGCGACTATTTAATGGTTTGCCACCAAGTAAATGGTTAATTATTTGTCTCATTAAAGCTTTATGGGTTTTTCTTACTTCAACCTGACTGAAATCTTGATTATCAATCGCGATTAAGTGCTCTTTGCTATATCGTGATTGCGATAAACTATCAATAACAGGAATAAAACCTTGTTCAGGTATGTAGTAAAATTGTTGCTCATTTTGTTCATTAACAATTGAAAAATCAATCGTTAAACCTAATTCTTCTAACAAGGAGTTTTCGAAACGTCTTAATATTGGTTCAATCTCATTTTTTTCAGATAATTCAACCAAACACTGCCGATACAGCCTATAC
>JAQWHO010000149.1 GCA_029249355.1 Thalassotalea sp. | reverse complement strand
GGTTCAAGATTTGGACGTGCCATATTCAAGGCATCAAAATCTTCATGCATTGCTGCGATAGTGCGTTCGGTTAACTGCTCTGTTGTTTCATTATTTTCAATAGCACGTTTAATTATTTTATCTTCAACATCAGTAATGTTTCGAATGTAATTAACGTCGTAACCAGAAAAACGTAAGTAACGGGCAATGTTATCAAAGCTAATATAGGTTCTTGCGTGCCCAATGTGACACAAGTCATAAACCGTGCAACCACAAACATACAAACCTACTTTACCGGGATGAATTGGTGTAAAGATTTCCTTTTTACGGGTTAAGGTATTGTATATCTGTAACATGAGGTTTTATGACTCCTAGGATAAAAGAATAGTTTTAAATAAGTTTTCGGATAAATTCTCGATAATTGTACCCGAACTATTAACTATGGTCATCACTTCCCTTTACAGATTTTTCCTTTAGGTTACAATTCTCACACTATTTATTATGAGTACATTAAAATGATCACATTTAAAACAACATTAGGTGATATCAAAATTGAATTAGATTTTGATAAAGCGCCAATTACTGCAAAAAATTTCCAACAATATGCTGAAGATGGCTTCTACAACGGCACTATTTTTCATCGTGTGATCAAAGGGTTTATGGCACAAGGCGGTGGGTTTTCATCAGGTATGGGTGAAAAAGATACGCGCGAAACTATTGAGAATGAAGCCAGCAACGGTTTAAGTAATAAACGCGGTACGTTAGCGATGGCTCGCACACAAGACCCACATTCAGCTTCAGCGCAATTTTTTATTAACTTAGTAGATAACAACTTTTTAGATTTTAAAAATGAATCTGTGCAAGGTTTTGGTTACTGTGTATTTGCTGAAGTAATAGAAGGCATGGACATTGTTGATAAAATGACTTTAGTTGATACGGGTCGTTTAGGTCACCATGACGATGTACCAAAAGAAGAAATATTAATTGAAAGTACAATCGTAGAATAATTTTATGGAAGTACATGATAAATCAGCAGTAACCTATTTTATTGCTGATTTACATCTAGCTCAAAACAGGCCCGATATTACGGCCTGTTTTTTGTCGTTTTTAAAAAATGAAGCGATAAACGCCGAGGCATTATATATTCTGGGCGATTTGTTTGAATATTGGATTGGCGATGACGATAGTAGCGACTTTATACTTGAAATTGCTTCAGCACTGAAAACACTGTCCAATAGAAACATTCCTATTTATTACATTCACGGTAACAGAGATTTTTTGTTAGGTAAACGATACGCAAAAATGTCGGGGATGATACTTTTACCAGAAGTAACCTTAATCGATTTATATGGTGAACCTGTAGTTATTATGCATGGCGACACACTTTGTACTCGCGATATTGATTATCAAGCCTTTCGCAAAAAATCCCGTTCTTGGTGGTGGCAAGCCATAGTAAAGAGCTTACCGTTATTTGTAAGAAGAAAAATGGCTGAAAATTACCGCACTCAAAGTGCAGAAGCTACGGCGGTAAAGTCTCAAGATATTATGGATGTTACCGAGTCAGAAGTAGTTAATTGTTTAGAATCGTTTCAATCTCAACTATTAATTCATGGACACACTCATCGCCCATTTACACATAATATAAAGGCGAATAATTCCCCTGCACAAAGAATTGTACTAGGTGATTGGTATGAACAAGGCGCATGGCTAAAAGTTACACCTAAGAGCAAAGAGTTATTAAATACTCTTTTATAAGACTCTTTACATCAATATTAAAATTTCAACTGACATTATATTTTTGTGCTTCGAACAGGCATTTTTATGATTAAGACAAAAGTATAATTTACCTTAAACGCAAGTTCCTCTAGTCTACTTTAACGTTATCTCAGCATGATAGTGCTAACCAATTACCTCCGATACTCGAATATCCGTAGTAATAGACAATATTAAATATTTAGCAATATCATATGCTCCCATTATCCGTTATATTTTTATTCATAAATATATTAAATTTGTGATAAAAATTTGGTTGTACTTAAATCATAATTAACTATGATTGATAGATATTAGTCATAGTGTTAAGTCTTTAAATTAAAAACAGCATTCTTTTTAGGGAATAAAAATGAATACCCTCGATAATTACCCTTCGGCAGTGAAGCTTAGTGAAGAAACTATCAAATTTCTCAGTACATACGAAGTAGCTCCAACACCGATAAACTTTTCTGTAATATATCACTACTTATCGAAAAAAGATCAAAAGATGAACCAATTTCTCGATGAGTATATTAGTTGGAATGGTTCGTTAGATGCAGTTTTTATCGAGTCACTATTTCTAGAGTTTTTTTCAAGTTCTGAAGATGTTGAAAAAGCTTTTCTAACTCCTTTTGAAAACACTTTAACTTCAACCATTGAAAAATTAGAACTTCAAGCTATCAACGGCGAACAAATTGCCAGTAATTTTAAAAAAGCGGATAAGGTTTTAGCGAACAGCCAC
>JAQWHO010000148.1 GCA_029249355.1 Thalassotalea sp. | reverse complement strand
AGGCTCTCATGAATTTCACGTATTAGCTGATTCCGGTGAAGATGATATTGCTTTCAGTGATAGCAGCGATTTTGCGGCAAACATAGAAAAAGCAGAAGCTCTGGCTCCAAAAGGTGAGCGAGCTGAGCCTACCCAAGAAATTAAAACCGAAGAGTTAAAACTTGAACGTTTAATAAAAACCGCAAATCTAGACTTAAAGACTACCGTTAAAACGATTTTAGTACTTGGTGCTACAGCTGAAGGCGAACCTGAAAAAATTGTCGCATTAGTGTTACGTGGCGATCATCAATTAAATGATGTCAAAGCAGAGAACTTGCCTAGTGTGGCTTCACCATTAACTCTAGCAACTGATGAGCAGGTGACTGCGACGACTAATTGCCATATCACCTCTGTAGGTCCTAAAGGCTTAACGGTTGAAGTAATTGTTGATCGCAGTGCTGCGCACTTAAGTGATTTCGCTTGTGGCGCAAACGTTAATAATCAATCGTATACCGGCGTTAACTGGCAACGCGATTGTGGTGATATAAACATTCAAGACATACGTAACGTTGTTGAAGGTGACCCAAGCCCTTGTGGTGAAGGTAACATAGTGATTAAACGCGGTATTGAAGTGGGGCATATTTTCCAACTAGGCAGAAAATATGCTGAGTCAATGAATTGTGGGGTATTAACCGAAGAAGGTAAAAACCAAACATTAACCATGGGTTGTTATGGCATAGGCGTTTCACGTATTGTTGCAGCAGCAATCGAACAAAACCATGATAAATATGGTATTAAATGGCCGAAAGCGATAGCCCCTTTTCAAGCGGCAATTGTACCGATGAATATGGCAAAGTCTGCACGAGTTAAAGAAACCGCCGAAGCGCTTTACCTACAGCTACAACAAGCAGGTATAGAAGTATTATTTGATGATCGTAAAGAGCGCCCAGGAGTAATGTTTGCCGACCATGAACTGATTGGTACACCACTATTATTAGTAGTTGGTGAGCGTAATTTAGATACTCAACAAATAGAAGTTAAAGACAGAATTAGCGGAGAAAAGTCATTAATCGCTATTGACGATGTAATGTCTTTATTTAGCTAAACATAAGCCTTTTATCTGATAAAAACCTTATCATTTTTTGATAAGGTTTTTTTATTGGTAACGCTATACCAACTTAGTGTATTACAATAAATCGAAGAATGAGTTATTTAACTAAGTATGCAATACCACGACATATAGTCTGTTGATGACAACTCGCTGTAGTGCTACTGACTAAACAAGAATCAAAAACCAAAGCGTTGCCCCCTAATTTTTGAGTTTTAACTTCTAATGATGAAATTAAAGCATGTTTTGTCTGTTTACGATCTCTAAAATCTACTTGGCAATGTTCACTTTCAACATAGCCAAGCTGAGTAGCATTTAGCTGCCATACCTCATTATTACTGTACCTTTTAACCACACTACTTCTTATTTTATTTTCATACCCTTCACCTTTTATGCTAAAAGTAGAAGAAGAACAGCCAATTAAAAAAAATAAGGGAATCAATATTATGTATTTCATGCAACCTCCGTATCGCTTAATGATGACTTTTAAAGTGTTAAACGCTGAATTAAATTGACAATAAATCTACCGCGAAAGTGTTTTTCATTTATTTAATTATATTTCTACATTCTTTTAAAAATGTCTTAATTTTATTAATGGCAAAATCTTGCAAAATAACGTTATTGGTAAAAAATTCAACCGGTAACTTTTTTATTCTTTTCATGGTGTACTCAACACCATCATTTTCAGTGACATAAACAGCATTATTTTGATAAATAGACTGAATAAAATAGCTGAACTTAGGAGGATTACAATCATGTAAGCTTTTAACCGATTTATCGCTTGCATAAACAATGAACTCTGTCCAAAATTTATTTTCGTTTTGCCCCCAAAGTCCATAGTTGTGGAGCCATTTCACCATCACACCTTCGTTATAGTACTCGTGTCTTGAAAAGTAATAACCCTCTTTGCTTCTATGGGTGTAAATCTTTCTATGTTCATTATCGGTAATATTTTCGCCTATCCAAACCCCTGTCATATCAAGTTCGTTACTATGTAAAGTACAAGAGGTAAGCAGTGCAATTACGATGATAAATAGTTTAAAGGGCTTCATCCAAACTCCATTTTAAATATATGCCCATATAAAAGAGCAAAAGTAGCGCTGAAAATTAAAGACTATTCATACTATTGTCAATTTTTCATTTAAGTAAATTTTAAGTTGATTAGTTTTATTCCCAGCCTAACTGATAAACAGGTAAACTTTTCAAACGATTATCTATGTCTTTTAGAGTTTGTTGGTAATCTTTAGATTTAACATCTTTAAACTTCTTTTCAAAACTGTCTTCATTTAAACCTTCTTGAAGCCCTTCAATACTTGGCAGTAATTGTTCATCAGTAACTAAAGCAAGTATCGTTTGCGCTCGCTTAGCCTGTTGTTCTGACTTAGTGACTATCATCGCTAAACGAGTACCCGCTCTATCGGCTTGTAAATCAGCAAAACTAAAACCACTTCCACCCGAATTGGTATCAAGGAATTCTTTAAATTCGCCAATGGCATCACTTGCACCATGTGTACTGAATAACTGAAGCGCCATTGAATAAATAAAATGTTTTTGTAAATCAGCTCGGTTTTGTAAAGTGGTATGTCTTCTCAAGCGATTACGAACAACGAGTTGCTCTTGCTCTCGAATAATGACATTACCTACCAATAATTCAAATCGGTCAGCCCCAAAATATATAATTAATGCGGTAATTGCGGCTTGGTTTTCTTTCACAGCCAAATATTTATTTGAAATACTGCTGCGTGCATTGGCTAAATCAAATAAGTGACGAATATAAAGTGCAATAGACGAGTTTTTATCTTGTTTTACTGCAAATTCACTTAAAGATTGATAATAGAATGAAATAGTTTCTACATTGCCAAAGAGTGCAAGATCATCACGAATTGACATCAAAAGTGATGCATCATCTTTTTTCATTGCTAATAATTCATTATCTAGCGATAAATGAGCGATCAATCTTTCTTCATTAATATCAACAGCAGTGATCATAGCTAGCGCTTTATCGGCAAGTTGTTCTTTAACAAAATGGTCAGATGCAATACGGAGTAATGAAATAAAAAGCTCGCCACTAACATTAAGGCCGCCAATACTCACTTCATCAATAACTAAGCCTTCAGTTGATGGTGAAATATAAGCATTTACATTCAAATACTTAATAAAACTGGGTAAAGGTAACTCAACTGAAGCTTCAGCTGCAGCGCCATATTTTGATAATCTAACTTCTGCGTTCACAATAGGAAAAGCACGATGTAATAGTGCCGTTAAACCATTAACTTCATGCTGATTAATGCTAATACTCGTCACTGTATTTTTTTGCTTAAGAGTACTGATAATTCGTTGAACCAACTGCTGACTATGTTTGGCCGAAGCAGCATTAATTTGATTCACCTGTACCGTTGCTTGATTAGATTGCAAAGCAAGATAAATAAGACTCAAGCTGGTAATAATCAGAGCAACAATAATAAAGAGAACGGATTTTATAAATACTTTCAAAGGAATTGAGACACTAAATAAACGATAGTGAATATGGTAATGTTTTTAAATGAAAAGTACAGCTATCTCCCCTATTAATGAAACCTTTTAGAGACATTTATCTAATAATTCAAAGAAAACTTATTCAGCTAATTATTTTTAAGCTTTATTAACCTAACAAAAACAATTAATGCCACTAATACAATTGACTTAGCAATCACAAAGATCCCAATAAATTTTTCGATTAAACTTTTTCGCCAAATTTAGATTCAAATCTTTAAACGTGGTTACTTTTTGATTATCTAATTGAAAACACTGCCAAACAAATTTATGGCAATTATTATCAATAACATCATATTCACGCACTTGAAAGATTTGTTCTATCGCCTTTTGCGCAGCAAAACTGCACGCTAGTGGAATAGCATTAGAGTCACACGCCATAAAAATATGTTTACCTG
>JAQWHO010000147.1 GCA_029249355.1 Thalassotalea sp. | reverse complement strand
CTAGTGAACGTTTAGAGAAAAAAATAGAACAATGGCAAAAAATTGTTATCAGCGCATGCGAACAAAGTGGTCGATGTACTGTGCCAACGGTTAATCCAGCACAAACTTTTGATAATTGGCTTAATCAAGAAAGTTCAGCATTAAAATTAAATCTTCATTCAAAAGCTGAGCATTCTATAATGAATTTACCCAATGAAAATGAACGCATACGTCTACTCATTGGCCCTGAAGGGGGTCTAAGTAATGATGAAATAGCGCAAGCAAATAAAAAGCAATTTATCGATGTTTTACTCGGTCCTAGAGTATTAAGAACAGAAACAGCAGCCTTAACCGCCATAACTGCCATACAGTGTCGTTTTGGTGATATAAAATAATTCACGTATAGCGCTAAGCATCGTTAACCTTATTAATAAAAGGAAAAGTAATGACTATTAAACTCGGTATCGTCATGGATCCCATTTCACAAGTAAAAGTGAAAAAAGACTCATCAATGGCAATGATGTTAGAAGCACAAAAACGTGGTTATGAAATTCATTACATGGAAATGCAAGACTTGTATCTTTATCAAGGGCAATGTCGTGCAACTACACAGAAAATTAAAGTATTTGACGACCCGGAACATTGGTATGAGCTAGAAGAAGCACAAGATATTGCGGTTGAGTCATTAGATGCCGTGTTAATGCGCAAAGATCCTCCCTTTGATACTGAATATATTTACGCTACCTACATGTTAGAGCGCGCTGAAGTTGCAGGCACCTTGATAGTAAATAAGCCGCAAAGTTTGCGTGATTGTAACGAAAAACTCTTCACTGCTTGGTTCCCAGAATTAAC
Organism: Thalassotalea sp.; assembly: GCA_029249355.1. GTDB lineage: Bacteria > Pseudomonadota > Gammaproteobacteria > Enterobacterales > Alteromonadaceae > Thalassotalea_H. Next base: position 6,014 of record JAQWHO010000147.1, on the reverse strand, counting down.
GGCAAAGACATTAGTGACTCGTAAAAGTGAGCAAATTCGTGCTTTTCATCAAGAAGAAAAAGACGTCATTATTAAACCCCTTGATGGTATGGGCGGATCGTCAATTTTTCGGATCAATGAAAAAGATCCTAACGTAGGCGTTATTATTGAAACACTCACTAACCATGGTCAACAATACGCCATGGTGCAAGAGTTTATGCCTGAAATTAAAGATGGCGATAAACGCATTTTAATTGTGAATGGCGAACCTATGCCCTATTGCTTGGCACGTATTCCTGCACAAGGTGAAACGCGTGGCAATTTAGCCGCTGGTGGAACAGGTAGAGCGCAACCTTTATCAGCTAGTGATAAAATGATCGCTGAAACAATTGCGCCCGAACTTAAAAAACGTGGACTATACTTTGTAGGACTAGACGTTATTGGTAACAAAGTAACAGAAATAAATGTAACAAGCCCAACCTGTATTAGAGAAATAGAAGCCGCTTACCCCATTAATATCAGTGGTAAATTAATGGATGCTATTGAGCAAAACATTCAAAAATAACTTTGAGGTGTTGATATGGAAAGCTTAGAAAATCATTTATTAATTGCGATGCCAACGTTAAAAGATTCATATTTTGACAAAACGGTGACTTATATTTGCGAGCATAACGATGAAGGCGCGATGGGATTGATTATTAATTTACCCGTTAATGTCACCATTAATGAACTGCTTTCACAATTGGAAGATGATATTCCCTCTAAATCACACCTCACTCAACTCGTATTAACTGGTGGCCCTGTTTCAACGGATAGAGGGTTTGTATTACACATTCCTCAAGCGGGCTGGAGCAGTTCTCTCGCTTTAAGTGATGATGTTATGATCACTACATCTAAAGATATTCTCATTGCCTTAGGCAGCGATCAAGAGCCTGAAAAATATATGGTTACTTTAGGTTATGCCGGTTGGGGGCCAGGACAATTAGAAGAAGAACTTCAAGCGAACTCTTGGTTAACAACCCCTTCAGATAACGATATTTTATTTAATACTCCGGTTGAACAACGTTGGCAAAAAGCGGCTGAAAAAATTGGCGTTAATATTGCGCATTTATCTTCAGAGATAGGTCACGCTTAAATGGCTAATAAAATAGGTGAACGGACTGTATTAGGCTTTGACTTTGGTACAAAATATATTGGTGTTGCTGTAGGACAAGAATTAACGGGTACCGCTTCGCCTCTTGGTTCTATCAAAGCAAAAGACGGTATCCCCAACCAAGAGCAGTTAGTTAAATTTTTTAAAGAATGGCAACCCAATTTAATCGCCGTTGGTCTACCTTTAAATATGGATGGAACCAATCAAAACGTGACTTTTGCTGCGAAAAAATTTGGTAATAGATTAGCAAATCAATTTAAGTTACCCGTTGAATTTGTTGATGAACGCTTAACGACTGCAGATGCAAAAGAACAACTTTTTGCTCAAGGCGGGTATCGTAACTTAAAAAAAGATAATATTGATGCAGAGTCTGCCCGTTTAATTATTGAAAGCTTCTTTGAAAGTCAGTGGCAATAATTAGATCCGGTTTTAAAATAGCATAGTGGGCTAAAACTTTTTGCATCTCTTATTTCGACATAAATGTGAAATATTGAGGAGATTGAATAATGAACGCTACTAGACACGGCATTTCAATTGGTATTGAAAGAACAGGAAATCACTTTTTTCTTTCATTAAAAGCGATTGGTAAACTTACTCACGAAGACTATCAAATTATCACTCCAATGATTGACTCAGCATTAGCTTCTGTTAAACAACCAAATGTCGATGTGTTAATTGATGGTACTGAGTTAGAAGGTTGGGAATTAAGAGCAGCGTGGGATGATTTTAAACTTGGGCTTAAGCACAATAATAAATTTAATAAAATTGCGATTTACGGTAATAAAAACTGGCAAGAAATAACCGCAAAAGTCGGCTCGTGGTTTATATCGGGTGAAGTTCAATATTTCGATAACATGTTAGACGCAATGAATTGGTTGAATGAATAATCCAAAACAGAGGTTTCATTTCCTTGCATTGTGTGGCTAAGTTATGAAAACTATTTACTTCACGAAAAAGCACCTTAAGTTATCCCTAATAACAAATATTATAAAAGGTCGAACTTTACGGTTCGACCTTCAACTTATCAAATTTAGAGATCATTAAAACTAAATTTATTCTGTTGGCTCTAAACCGTCAATAGTAACGCCGGAAAGTGAACCAGAACCGCCTTGGTCATTACTTCTTAGTTTAATCATCAAGCGTAAATCATTAGGAGAATCTGCATGATGAATCGCATCAGCATAATTAATTAGACCTTGTTGATACAAATTAAACAACGCCTGATCAAATGTTTGCATCCCTTGATCCGTTGATTTTTGCATCGCTTCTTTAACACTGCCAACGTCACCTTTTTTGATTAATTCAGCAATAAAAGGAGAATTAAGTAAAATTTCAATTGCTGCCACACGGCCATTACCATCACGAGTAGGTATTAATTGCTGAGCAATAATCCCACGTAAATTCAACGCTAAATCAAATAATAACTTACCATGCTGTTCTGCAGGCACTAAATGCATAATACGATCTATCGCTTGGTTAGCGTTATTTGCATGTAAAGTCGCAATACATAAATGGCCTGTTTCCGCAAAACTTAACGCATGTTCCATAATTTCTTGGCTACGTATTTCACCAATAAGAATAACGTCAGGCGCTTGCCGTAAAGAGCTTTTAAGTGCCGCATCAAAACTTTCGGTATCGAGCCCTACTTCACGTTGAGTGATCATCGACTTACCATGTTCATGCACAAACTCAACAGGATCTTCAATGGTAAGTATATGACCTCTGGAATTGCGATTACGATAACCAATCAATGATGCCATGGAGGTTGATTTACCTGTCCCCGTACCACCAACAAAAAGTGCCAAACCACGTTTAGACATCACTACATCTTTTAACACAGGCGGTAAGCCTAAATCATCAGCGTCCGGAATTTCGGTAACAATACGACGCACAACCATCCCCGCCATATCGCGTTGCCAAAATGCCGAGACACGAAAGCGACCTATACCGTCAATTGAAATAGCAAAGTTGCATTCTTTTTCTGTATCAAATTGATCTTTCTGTTTTTGGTTCATCGAATTATGGACTAGTGCCAAAGCATCTTCGGCTGACAGCGAGTGATCATCGATAGGCGTTAATTCACCATTAATTTTTGCGCTGACTGGCAGTTTTGCCGTAACGAATAAATCAGATGCATCTTCTTGCACCATTTTTTCTAAGTAATTATGAAATCTCATTTGTTCAAACCTTTACTAATATCTTCACTCAAATCTTTACCAAAACATTTACCAAAAGCTAATTAATAGCTTTGAAATTGTGTTTTATCTGCAGCTTTTTCCATCGCATCTTGTTTGGTGATCATGCCACGATTCACTAAATTTAATAAACATTGATCCATCGTCTGCATGCCGTGTTGCATTCCGGTTTGAATGGCTGAATACATTTGCGCAACTTTTGCTTCACGAATTAAGTTACGTATTGCCGGTACACCAATCATAATTTCATGTGCAGCCACTCGACCACCACCCACTTTTTTAACTAACGTTTGTGAGATTACCGCTTGTAATGATTCAGATAACATTGAACGCACCATAGATTTTTCTTCTGCTGGGAACACATCAATAATACGATCGATTGTTTTAGGAGCTGAGGTTGTATGTAGTGTACCAAAGACTAAATGCCCCGTTTCTGCAGCAGTCATCGCAAGGCGAATAGTTTCTAAATCACGCATTTCACCAACTAGAATTACATCGGGATCTTCACGTAATGCAGAACGTAAGGCGGCACTAAAGCTTAGCGTATCGCGATGCACTTCACGTTGGTTAATTAAACACTGCTTATTTTCGTGAACAAATTCGATCGGATCTTCAATCGTTAATATATGATCATGCTTGCTGTTGTTAATGTAATCAACCATTGCCGCTAACGTTGTAGATTTACCAGAACCTGTAGGACCTGTCACTAACACTAAACCACGTGGTTTTTCTGAAATCTGTCTAAATATATCAGGGCACCCTAAATCTTCTAACGATAATACTTTGCTAGGGATAGTACGAAATACCGCAGATGGACCTCTATTTTGATTAAAAGCATTCACCCTGAAACGCGCAAGGTTCGGTACTTCAAATGAAAAATCGACTTCTAGGTTTTCTTCGTATTCTTTTCGTTGTCGATCATTCATAATATCGTAGACTAGCGCATTAACATCTTTGGCATCAAATGCAGGAATATTAAGCTTTCGAACATCCCCATCAACACGAATTAATGGTGGGGTGCCGGTAGAAAGATGTAAATCAGATGCATTATTTTCTACGCTAAACGCGAGTAATTCGGTAATATCCATAAGAACCTCTTTTAAACTAATTTTAACTATTATTTTTAGATACGATTTAAAAACTGTGTATTAACTTTTCTTTCTTCACTGTTTACGTTAATTCTTTACTTTAAATTTAATTTTTACTTTAACTAATGCCTATACGTTTATTTTAAAACGGCTAGCTGAATATAAAACATGACTCATATTAAAGATAATCTGACCACCGTTGAACTGCAAATTTCTCAAGCTTGTCAACTTGCTCATAGAAGTATAGATGAAGTTTGTTTGTTGGCGGTGAGTAAAACCAAATCGGCCACTTTGATTCAACAAGCCTATAATTGCGGACAACGCGCTTTTGGCGAAAGTTATATTCAAGAAGCAGTTGAAAAAATTCAACAATTAAACCACCTTAAAGACATTGTTTGGCATTTCATTGGCCCTATTCAGTCAAATAAAACTCGACTTATTACCGATAATTTTTCTTGGGTTCATAGTGTTGATCGAGAAAAAATCATCACACGTCTCAATGAACATAGGTCAAATCAAGATACCCCGCTCAACGTTTGTTTACAAGTAAATATTAGCGATGAAAAGGCTAAATCTGGTATTAATGTCAATGAGTTAGCTGAATTTTCAGCGCTGGTTGATCAATGCGAACATTTAACCTTACGTGGTTTAATGGCTATTCCGAAAAAAAATGATTCAATACAAAGCTTTAATGAAATGTCAAAACTTTTTAACGAGTTAAAGCAACAATATCCTACGGTAGATACACTTTCCATGGGGATGTCTGGTGATTTAACCGATGCCATCGCGAATAATTCAACCATGGTACGCATTGGCACAGCGATATTCGGTGAACGCGAACCGGCAACAGGTTAGAAAATGGAAATAAAGGGCGACATTTCACTTTATTTCAACGACAATTTACCCAATAGTAATATTCACAAAATAACTAGGTTTTATATGACAAATATCGCTTTTATTGGTGCTGGTAATATGAATAGCGCCATTATTTCTGGGCTCATTAAAACAGGATATGATGCCAATAAAGTAATGGTATCAAATCCATCACCAGAGAAAAGACAAACCTTAGCTAAACAACTCAATATTCAAGAAACTTCTGATAATATAGTAGCGGCTAAATTTGCCGACTATATTGTTTTAGGGGTTAAACCTCATCTTATTGCTTCAGTATGTCAGCAAATCAGCGCTGAAATTGATGTCAGTAATAAATGTTTTATTTCTGTAGCGGCGGGGTGTTCTATTGAAACGATGGAAAAAGCCTTAAATCAACCGTGTTCAGTTATTCGTACTATGCCCAATACTCCCTCACAAATTGGTTTAGGGGTCAGTGGAATTTACCCATCATCACACACTAATGCCCAACAAAAAGCGTTAGCAGAACAGTTAATGTCTGCCGTGGGGATCACTAAATGGCTTGATAATGAAGACGAGATTGATCATATTATTGCCGTAACAGGATCTGCTCCTGCTTATTTTTTCTTATTTATGGAAGCAATAGAGAAACACGCAATTACATTAGGGTTTACCGCAAAAGAAAGTAGAGAATTAGTACAACAAACCGCCTTAGGCGCGGCTCAAATGGTTGCCAATAATGACATG
>JAQWHO010000146.1 GCA_029249355.1 Thalassotalea sp. | reverse complement strand
TTTCTCGTGCTAATGTATATTCATCATTAATTTCTAAACCTTGGATAATCATCGTATTGGTTGGAACCCAAACGGCACCCGCCCAATAGTCACCATTAAATCCTAATTCGTCCTTAGGGTGTGTTGGAACTCGATGCTTAGTATTAAATGAATCAGGATCGTTAAGGTGCTCAATCAATCGTCGCTTTTGCTGTTCATTGGGAATTTTACCTAATAATGTCCAGAACGCCGCAATAGTGCGCATTTTCATGCGTTTGTTATCTTTTCCCCAATCATAATAAAAGCCTGTTTTTTCATCCCAGAGTTTATTATTGATAAAGTTGGTGTATTCAACCGCACGATTATTGTAATAAGTTACTTCTGAAGGTTTTTTTAATATGGTTGCTATTTCAGCAAGCCAATAATCAAAAATAACCATTTCTGCTGCGACATCAATACCTGCCAATAGTTGTTCATTTCGTGGAGAGTCATCCATAGCAGCTTTATCGGTAAGGTATAAACCAGATTGTTTATGGTAGATTTTTTTAAAACTTTCACGGTACTTTTTAAGTGGTAAATAAACACGCTCTAAGCGTTGTTTGTTGGCGGTTATTTTATATGATTCTAATTCCGCCCAAGGTAATATTGGATGATTTAAATTCCCTTCTGTACCGGGCTCTGACCAGCCAACTACACCTAAATGACCATCTTTCTCGCCTATTTCTCTGACAATTTCCCCATCGGGTAATTGAGTGCGATAGAAGTTGTCTAAACCCTCAATACTGGGAAATATATGGTGAGCATAGTTTCCCCACATTGTTGAAAAGCTCATGTCCCATAAGAAAATATTTTCATTAAATGCTTCATCAATATAATTTGATACTAATGGGCTATTTTTTTGTGGCGATTTGAAATGATCGAAACCGATTTGCCATGCTTTATAATAAAAATCGATATATTCAGGCTTAGTATCAAAAATGGGGATAGGTAATAAATGTTTTGTCTTTTCAAAAGAAGGAATAGACTGACCAGAATAGATTTTTTTATCAAAATATTTGCCTAAATCTTTTTGTTCCTGAGCAGAGCTAGATAATGAAAATATTATAAGTGCAGGGAATATTAGGGAAATTAATTTCATTTTGTATTTTTCCAGTTTTTAATGATTTTTTTAAGGTATAAGCCATTAATAGTAAGTTGATTATCTTGCCATGGGCCAAGTGAGGTTGTGCTTGGTTTAAGTATTGCTGCACCTTCATCTTTATTGGTGACCGACCAGCTACAGTGGGATAAGTTATTTTCTTTAATAAAATCCATCCATTCTTGAGTACTAATTTTGTCAACATCGCCATCACCATTGGCATTAACGGTTCCCCACTCTGAAACAAATAATGCTACGCCAGCGTCCAATGCTATTTGTGCTTTTTTTCGTAACTCTGCTTTGTGAGTGCCCGCATAAAAATGCAAGCTATAAGCAATATTTTCATAACCAACAATGGGATCTAGTGCTGCTTTGTCGACATCTTGTGACCACGTTTGTGTACCAACAAGAATGAGATTGTCTTGATCTATGGCTCTAATGGCATGAATGACTTTTTCTGCATAGGGTTTAACGACTGAAGACCAGTCGGTATTTCTTAAAGGTTCGTTGTAAATTTCATAAATAACATTTGGGTATTGGTGGTATTTTGTTGCCATTGCTTCAAAAAATTGAACTGCCTGCTCTGTATTTTGCTCGGCGTGATGTGAATGCCAATCAATAATGACATAAATATTTTCAGCAATAGCGGCATCAACTACATCTTCAATTTTGCTGCGTACATGATTTGGGTGAGTTAAATAACTGCCTTCACCTTGAGCTGACATTGCTGCTCTTATGATTGTGGCATTCCAGTCTTCGGCAAAAGCTTTAACGGTTTGAGCATTGTAAAAGACTTCGCCTTCTTTACCTTTTGTCGACCAAAATAAACTTGGGCCTGCGAGAGATACAGGTTCTTTGGCTTGATTGACTATTTTTCCATTTAAAACAGCGAGCTTGCCATGTTTTAATACAGGGCGCTGTTTAGCATTCGCAAAATGACAGAATAGAATCGTTATTAAAATAAACAGTTGAATCAATGCATAATTAGGAGTGTTTTTTGATAGATAAATTTTAGCCATGATTTCACTTTTTCTTGTTAGGTGAAATTATCATAGCGAATGATATTATTTGGATCGTCTTTTATTAAGTATATAGTTAAGATTGAACTTAATATAAGCCTCTTTTTTTATTATCAATATAAACAGGTAGTTAACATGATTATTTCGTGCTATTAAAGTCATGTATTCGTTCAGGTCTAGTGCAGACCGTAAAGTTGAACTACATTTTATGATAAGTAGCTTAAATATTATTCTATCAATTGTTGAACAACACCTAATAACATTCCACTCATGTTTAGCTAAACTCAAATTAAGATAGATTATAAAAAATGATGAAAACGTTCCCTCTTTTTACATTACTCATGGCATTGGTGTCATATAAAAATAATGCCAATGAAATTGTACCGATTCAAGCCGAGGAAATACGTTTTTGGAATCATGCCGTAACAAATCCTGAAGAATATAAAGGGTTGTTAAAAAGAGCTGAGAAATATGACCCGATAATAGGCACTGTTAATGATAGTGCTCAAATACAAATAACCTTAATTAAGAAAATAAGTAATTGGCATCAACAACACAGTAACGGCCTTAAAATACACTTTAATAGTGTTGATTTAACATTTGGTGATTTAGAAGCAATGTTTATTAGTTTATTTTTAGATAATGACGCTTCGTTGGTGCTTAGTAAGGAAAAATTATTTCAACGTTATTCTGAAGGTATCGCTTCAGGGTTAATACAAAAAAATTGGTTCGATGAATTGATATCAGAGTATGGCATTGTAAATATTAAATTATTTGGCGAACATCATGAAAACCAAGCAATTGAAACCGTATTAGCTAATTATCAACTTCACATCAATTCAAGCATGATCAATCAACATCAAAAAATTGAAACCTCGATAACTCAGTTTGATTTTTATCGACAAAAAAATTGGCAAGAACAAGCGGTTTCATTGGATGAAATTAAAGCCGTTAAAGTACTAGGAATGTTAATTACGGCTGAAACGGTTAATGAAAAAACGCTAAGAAGTTATATGAAAGAGACTTATTCAGCACGTGTGCCTGAAAGTTACATTGAATTGGCAATAAGCTTAAATGATATGGTATTAGTCGTAAAAAATTAAAATCAAAAAACTATTTGTAGCCTTAAACTTGTTATAGCTATAAATACAGACAATACTGACATTTAATTCATTCAACCGTTCTTTATCAATAGGAGATTTTTATGGCTTATATGGATGGTTTTGTTGCTGCAGTACCCAAAAAAAATAAAGAAAAATACCTTGAACACGCAAAATTAGCTTCAGTTGTATTTAAAGAAAATGGCGCATTAAAAATTACAGAAGGCTGGGGAGATGATGTGCCCGATGGTGAAGTGACTTCATTACCGATGGCAGTAAAATGTAAAGTCGATGAAACCATAGTTTTTTCAACCGTGATGTGGCCATCAAAAGAAGTTCGAGACGCTGGTTGGCAAGCAGTTATGGACGATCCAAGAATGCATCCAGATGAAAATCCCATGCCATTTGACGGTAAGCGATTAATCTATGGTGGTTTTGAAGTGGTTCTTGATGAATAGCAAAGGCTAGTTTAATTGTTCTTTTCTATATTGTGTTGGCGTTAAACCAACACTTTTTTTGAAAAAAGTATTAAAGGTTGCTTTGGAATTAAAGCCCGCCTTATCCATAATATCAAGCATAGTCACTTTTCTATTTTCTTCTAATTGTAATAATCGTTTACTTTCTTCAATACGATAGCGATTAATAAATTCAAAGAAGTTTTGTTTAAAATGTCGGTTTATAATTTGCGATAAATTTCTCGTTGGCATTTGTAGTTGCGTGGATAAGTTTTCTAAATTTAACAAATGATTTAAATAAGGCTTACTTTGCAACATATATGCTTCAATTAGCGCAACTTGTGTTAAATCAATAGGATCTTTCTCTGGTGTTTTTTCTTTGTTCTCAATGCCTTTAAATACATTTGAAAATCCTAAGCTATAAAACATTAAAAAGCTGATTAAAAACATCACCATAAAGTTTGAAACTAGACCGATTAATTCATAATTTATGTTGATATGTAAATCGATTGAAGTCATAAATCCTAAGGTAATAATAATTGCTTGAACTCGAATGACTAGAAAGCCAATCACTAATATTTTCAACCAAGTAAGATCGATCGCTTCAATATCGGCAAACTCATTTTTTATTTGTTTCTGATAGCGATGCAATTCTAGCAAACACATCACACCACAAGCTGTTCTAAAAATTTCTCTAAAGAGGTTAATAAAACGAGTATAAGCAGGTTCGTTTGCTAATTGATAACCATCAAGGTAAAGCCATTTTGTTTGTGCATCGAGCATATACCAAGTATTGATTTCATAAAGTGTATAAAGGAAAAATGGAATAAATAAGGCAATATCACTGCGCTTTAATGAAAAGTTTTTATATATCAACGAACGGACAAAGAGCAATAAAAGTACGGCTTCTACCCAATAGGCAATGCCAAAAATGTAAAAAATATTTGGAGAAAAATCGATAGCAAATTGTCTAAAGGCTTCACCAAAATTAATTAATGTATCTAATGGTATTGCAGCATAAGAGAGCAAAAATAAAGCGAGTAATACATTGCTTTGTCGCTTGCCTTTTTTAAGGATAATCAAAAAAAGGGCAAACAGAATGCACTGATAAATAGTAATAAGTAACGAAAGGTCAAGAGTATTAAACAGGATAAGACTCATGTTGAGCTCATAAAAAGAGTGATTCTGAGTTTGATAGTAGCTGGAATTTACAGCAATGTCAGCATTTCGAACAAAATAATGTAAGCGGTTACATTATTTTGTTCGCTGTATACTTGATGTTATAAACATTTGGTTTATACGTTAACCAAACGCCTTACCACCATTGCGATAATTTTTATATTCTGGATAAAATTCAATATTGTCGCACCAAGTACTGAAATTAGCATAAGAATAGCGTTTATCATTGGCAGTAAACCATCTTGATGTTGATGCGGGAGGTAAACGAAATTTTTGTTTAAAACCATCAATAGCAACCCAACAAGCAAGTTCTTTGGTAGTTTCATTTTTTATTTGAGTTCGAGCAAAACCTTCAGCATTATGTCCATTAATGACTTCAATTTTTGCTTTGCTTAATGCGGTAAAAGAAGAGAAAACTAGCAAGGCGATGAATAAAATCAGAAATGTTGTCGATAAATTTAGCTTAGATAATTGTACTGATGTAAATGTAAAATTCATTTTAATTCACCAAGTTAGATGTATTTCATTGTTGCTATTAATCAAAGAACGATAAAAATCGACTTGTTTTTAGTATATTTTTAATTATTCACTATTGAAAGCATTAGCCATCGTCTCCATTACTTATTTCACATTAATAGATCTGTAATAAATAATTAGTTCAACAGTCCTAAGTATATACAGAAAAAATTTCAAAAAGTTAGAGTGAATTAAAATATGAACATAGTAGCCATTAAAAAAGAGCAACATCAAAACCTAAAAGTTGCCAACCAACGTGATTTATCACATGTTGCCAGCCAACATATTGCACCAATTAACGTGCGTGAATTCTCTCAGGCTTCAACAAGTTACCCTATTGTATTAATTAAAGATCCTGATTCAACACGCTACCGCACCGTGGTAATGTTAGGCTTAGAAGCGGGTGAAAACTTATATCACGAAGACAAAAAATGGCAGGCCATTTATATTCCTCACTCAATTTCTATGGTGCCATTTTCTTTAGGTTTAGACCCTGATAAAGAAAAAACATTAACAGCTTGTATCGATTTAGACAGTGCATTTGTTGGTGAAGATAAAGAACAAGCTTTATACGATGCTGACGGTAACGACACAGAATACTTCAAAGGCATTCAAGAGCAATTAGGTCGTTTATATGATAACGAAGTGGCGAATGAAAACTTTGTTAAAATTTTATTAGAGAATGATTTATTACAAGAATTAGAACTTAACGTTGCATTTAATAACGAAGAGAAGAAAAAACTTGTTGGTATTTACGGTATTAATGAAGAAAAACTTCACGGTTTAACTGACGAAAAAGCGTTAGAGTTTTACAAATCTGGTTTATTTATGCCTATTCATGCAATGTTAGCGTCTGCGGGCCAAGTAAACCGTTTAGCACAGCTTCGTAACTCAAGCGATAATCCACTTAAAGTAAGCGGAATTCAATACAATGTTGTGAAGGCTGAAGAAACAAAATAATTCTTCATTACAAATATATATAAAGGGAGCTTAATCGCTCCCTTTTTTATTGTTGTAAGCTATGCTAGTTTTAGTGAAAGCAATTTACTTTTTCTGAGGCTTGAATGGCTGAAAAGAATAAAATCCCTAAAGAATTAGATGATAAAATTCAATCTCTTGCGGGTGAAATATATGTTCAAATAGAAGAGAAAGTTACAAATTTTGTATTAAGTCAGCAACCCAATAATGATTTAACCGATGAAAAAATAGCGCAACTTCCCCAATATCAAGCACTTGCTGAATCGCTAAATATTGAAAAAGATAAATATTTAGTATTAGAAAGCACGCTTACCAACACCACTAAAGAGTATCAGGAAAAGTCACAAGCACTTGAAACAACAATTAAAGAACAACAACAAGTTATTACTAATAATGCCGAACTTAATACTGCAAAATTAACGGATACAGAAACTGTTTTACAAGAAAAATTGGCTGAAAATGGGAAATTATTAGCATCTGTTAAGTTATTAGAAGAGACAAACGAACAACAAAAATTGCAGCTTGCTCAAGCAAATGACGTTGCAAAAGATCAAAGCACGCAGTTAGCATCATTACGTCATTCAGAAGCCAATTTGCAAAAAAATGCTCAAGCTAAATCAGCAACTCTAGATGTACAAAATCAACAAATTTCAGATTTACAAAACCAATTGAATGTCAGCTTGGCTGAATTAGCTCATATTAAAGCTGAACAAACGCAACACTCGTCAACTAATAAGTTAGCGTTAACTGAATACCAACAACGTGAACAATCTTTTAAGCAACAAGTTGAGCAAGCAACAACTGATCAAAAACAGAGCCAAACGCTTATTGAAAATCTGCATTTGAAAATTACTGATTTAGAGAATAATAATCAATCTTTGCAAAAAAACCTTAAAGAAAAAACTGAACAAATTCAGAGTCAAAAAAACACCCTCAGTGAAAACCAACAAAACTTTGATTCTCAAATAGAAAAACTCAAAGGGATTCAAACGGAAAACGATAAAATATCAGCAGATAAAAACGTTCAAATTAATGAATTACAAACGATGTATGAAAAGGCTTCTGAACAACTTGAAACAATAACTGCATCATTTAAAGAAAGTGAAAATAAGCAAGCAGAGCAAGATAAAACATTTATTGCTTTAAAAACAGAACATCATGAACTTCAGCAAAGTAATGCGCAGTTGCAACAAACGGTTGAACAACAACAGCAACAATTAGATGAAGAAAAATCAGCTAATACTCATCAGCAACAGCAAGCAAAAGAAAAACTGACAGAAATAGCGCAACGTTTAACAAGTAGCGAAGAACAACAAAGCCAAAACGCTCATAACCTAATGCAGTTACAACAAAGCTATGACAACTTAGCGACATCTTTCGAGCAAGCGAAACAAGAAATTGATCATTACCAAGTTATTACTGAAAACTTAACGAAAGACCTTGATCAAGCAACCAATAATATTGAACAAAATCAGCAACGTCATAGTGCCCAAATAGAAAAAAGAGACAAGCAAGAGGTTGAATACAATAAGGCTCGAGACACGATTAAGTATTTACGTGACGAAAATACCGAGCTTACGCAAAAACTTGATCAACAAGTATCAGAACTTGAAACTAAGCTAACAGAATATCGTTTACGATTTGAGTATGCGCAAAAAGAGTTAGCAAAAAAATAAGCATATCTCGAATTACTCGTTATAATCGAGCCAGTTTTTAAAGATAGGAATTATCAGTGTCGATTCATCTCCCTTTTGCAAAATTATCTCAGTGGCAGAAAATAGCTTTTAGCGCGGCTTTAATTGAGCGCATGTTACCCAATTACAAAATATTTGCTGAAAATTCAGGGTTTGGAAATTATCAATTAATTCGTAATCAACTTGATTTAATTTGGCAGCGATTAGATAAAAATCAAAAAGTTAAAATTAATTACGATGCACAATTATTGAAGTTAGAAGAGCAAATCCCTGATCCGCAAGCATTTGACTTTTTTGGTGTTTATCCGGCTTTAGATGCCTCAATGGCAGTAATGTCTTTATTACAAGCTATGCAAGATAATGAAGGTGAAGGTTTCGATAATATTTCACGTTTGTCTGAAAATAGCGTCAACTTCTATGTTGAACTCTGCTTAGCGCAAGAGCTTGATGAGCAAAATTCAGGTGAATCAGAAGAAATATCACAGCAATTAATTGATGATCATCCATTGATGCAATGGGAAAAAGACACTCAAAATGAACTCTTTGATTATCTAAAAAACGCACCAGAAAATAACGCTACGATTAAAGAAATTAAAAACACAGTGATAGAGCAAGGCTTGTCTAATTTAGGCATCGAAATAACTTAGGCATTGAAATAAGTAGCCAATTAACTATCACTTTCCTTTATTAATAACTAAATAAATTAACTACTAGATTTTTGCATAAAATTTGGTTATTTTTTAATTATTAAAATAATAAAGGAAATATAATGAATTTATTCAAATTATTGTCATTCATGATCATGCTTGTGATCTTATCCCCTGCCAGCGTTGCAAAATCTACTCAAGAAAACAATCGTGAAATAAATAACGTTATTATGCAAGCCATGAAAACTTTTCAAGTTCCTGGTGTTGCCGTGGCAATTATTAAAGACGATGCGGTAGTTATGAGTAAAGGCTTTGGTGTGATTGAGCATGGAAAACCAGCCAAAGTGAATGCTGATACTTTATTTGGTATCGCTTCAAACACAAAAGCGATGACTGCAGCGTTAATTGCTCAGTTGGTTGACCAAGGTAAACTGTCATGGAAAACCAAAGTAATTGACATTATTCCTGAATTTCAAATGCCTGATGCTTATGTTACCCGCGAATTCACTATTACAGATTTACTATCACATAATAGCGGTCTAGGTTTAGGTGCCGGTGATTTAATGATTTGGCCTGATACCACACACACCATAGACGATATTATTAAAGGCATTAAGTACCTTCCTGAAGTGTCTAGTTTTCGCAGTGAATATGCTTACGATAATTTAATGTATATTTTAGCTGGCGAAATTATTGCACGTGTAACGGGGCAAACGTGGGAAGAAAATATTAAACAAAATATTTTTGAACCGTTAGGTATGAATAGCACTCGAGCAAAATTCTCACTGATTGAAAAAAATAATAAAAACGTTGCCCGAGCACATGTGCCTTTAGCAGGAAAAATTAATGTGGTTGGTGGAAATTTCATCGAGAAATTTCACTCAGCGGCTTCAGTTGCTTCAAACGTGAACGACATGTCATTATGGCTTAAAGCTCAATTAAATCGTGGTGAGTATCAAGTTGAAGGTAAAACAGCGCAACTGTTTAGCGAACAACAAAATCGTAAAATGTGGCAAGCGCATACTTTAAAATCGGTATCTGAAAGTGCAATGAAAAATGATAAAACACATTTTTCGGCCTACGGATTAGGATGGGACTTAAAAGATTACCATGGTGTTAAACTTGTTCAGCATACTGGTGGTATTTTGGGGATGATTTCGAAAGTGGTTATGGTGCCAGAAGAAAACTTAGCGCTGGTCATTTTAACTAATCAGCAATCGGGCTATGCGTTTAATGCGATCGCTAATACCATTTTACATCGCTATTTAAATATCAGTGATACCAATTGGGTCAGCCATTACAAAGCGCTAAAAGATAAACGTGCAGCGAATGATCAAGCGCGTTCAGTGGAAAATGCGAGTAAAATAGCGAAAGATTCAAAGCCTTCACTCGCGTTAAAAGAGTACGCACAAACTTATCAAGATAACTGGTATGGCAATATCGATATTACGTATGATAATAATCAACTTCACATGCAGTTTAGTAAAACAGCCGAATTAAAAGGAACTTTAGCGCATTATCAACACAACACTTTTATTGTTCATTGGGATGATAAAACTTTAGAAGCTGATGCGTTTGTTAATTTTAATTTGCATGAAGATGGATCAATTAATTTTGCCACGATGAAAGCCGTGTCGCGAAATACCGATTTTAGTTTTGATTTTCATGATTTGAAGTTAGTACCGAAAAAATAATACTAAGTTAGCGATCACATCAATCAGTTGAGTCATTTTTTTGATATAAACGATAACTGACTTGTCCTGCACTTTTCTCTTTTAATAATGACCAACTATCAGGTATCGATAGTTGGTCATTTTCGTTTTCCATTTCAATATAAATGAGCGCATTGCTTGCCAGCCAATTATTTTCTAGCAGTTCAATAGACTGTTCTGCTAATCCTTTTCTAAAAGGGGGATCGATGAAAATAACATCAAATTTTGTTGTTGGGGGCGTTGCTAAAAAAGATAAAGCACTTGTTTGGTGAATGTCGACATTATCCGCATGCAACAAGGTTTTATTTTGCTTTAATTGTCGAGCAGCGTTTTTATCAAGCTCTATTAAAGTGACTTGTTTTGCTCCACGAGATAATGCTTCAAATCCTAAACTACCAGCACCGGCAAAACAATCTAAGCAATTACTTTGATTGATATACGGCATCAGCCAATTAAAAACGGTTTCTTTTACTCTGTCTGTTGTTGGGCGTAAACCATCAGACATCAATACTGGGAGTTTTCGACCGCGATGTTTTCCCGCAATAATTCTAATACTGCCGGTAGCTTTTGCTTTTTGAAGCCCTTTTGAAGATTGATTTCTCGTTTTGTGCATAAGTTGAGCTACTTTAGTTTTTTGTCAGCAGTTTAGGTGTTATTATCCAATTTTATCCTTGTTTAACGCGTTATGACTACAACTATTAGTAACGCAGAGAAAGAAATAATCGTATGTCGAAAAAGAAAGGTATGTTTTCTTGGTTAGGCCTTGGTGGTCAAAAAGAAGAATCAGCAAAAAAGTCGGTCGTTGATACACCTCAAGAAGACGAACAAGCACCTGCAGAAATTCACGCTGAAGCTCAAACAGAAAGTATTGAAAAAGCACAAGAAACGGTTGCAGTGGAGCAACCAGCTATTGAAAATAATTTGCCAGAGCCAGAGCCAGAGCCAGAGCCAGAGCCAGAGCCAGAGCCAGAGCCAGAGCCAGAGCCAGAGCCAGAGCCAGAGCCAGAGCCAGAGCCAGAGCCAGAGCCAGAGCCA